>JANOUN010001241.1:0-10471 GCA_031416875.1 Planctomycetota bacterium
CGCTCGGCTGCTTCAAACCGCAGGCCGTCTCGTTCCCGCGAAAGAGTTGCTGAAACGCGTGATCAACGGCACATGGCAGCCGAGATTTGCAGGTGTTGTGCAACAGTGCCGAGACCTTTTAGGATCACTTTAACAACGTGCAGCATGCAGGGCGGGACAAGCGGCAATTCGCCGCGCCAGGAGTCTGTCCCGGTACTCCAGGATCGTGAGCGGCAAGGCGCTAGCCGCCGGTGTACATAGCAGAAATACCGAAAAAAAACGGCGGCTAGCGCCTTGCCGCTCACAAGAACCACGGTATTCAGACAGACTCCTGGCCCGCCATGCTCACTCAACCGAGTTGTCTGGAACCCAATGTTGCCTAGAATGGGGGGACAGCTGCCAGGAATCAGCTGGCAATATCCCGTTGCTCCATTTACGCAGAATTGAAACCCGTGCCGCTGCAATCTATCCAGCAGGCGATCGACGCCCTTCAAAAGGGCGGCTTGATCATTGTTGTCGATGATGAAGATCGTGAGAACGAAGGCGACTTCATCTGTGCGGCGGAATCCATCACGCCGGAGCAGGTCGATTTCATGATGCGAATCGGTCGCGGCACGCTGTGTGTCCCGGTCGCCGCTGAAGAAGCTGCCAGGCTGAAACTGCGTCCGGTCGTGGATGAATCCAGCAACAACGCCCCGAATAAAACCGCGTTCCTGCGGGCGGTCGATCATATCTCGGCCGGCACCGGTGTGAGTGCTCTCAATCGCGCCCGCACGATTCGTGCGCTGGCAGATCCGACGTCCATCGCCGACGATTTTCTGCAGCCGGGACATGTGAATCCGCTCGCCGCCATGGACGGCGGCGTCCTGCGGCGAGCTGGTCATACGGAGGCCACAATCGACCTGATGCGGTTCGCCGGCAAGCGCCCGGTCGGTGTCCTGATTGAAATCTGCAGCCAGACAAGTCACGGCATGGCCGACCTGACCGAACTGCAATCGATCGCCAAAGAATACGACATCCCGATCATTTCCATCGAAGACCTGATTCGCTTTCGCCGCCTCCGCGAGCAGTTGATCACGCGGATTGTCTCCGTCCCGATGCCGACGGCGGAATTTGGCACTCCGATGGTCATTGGTTATCAGGTCGCGCATGAAATCCAGGAACCGCTCGCACTGGTCTGGGGGGATCTCAGTAAGGTTGATGCTCCGCTGGTGCGTATGCATTCATCGTGCTTTACCGGGGACGTGCTGGATTCCCTGCGCTGTGACTGCGGAGATCAGTTACGCATGGCCATGAAAATGATTTACAAGGAAGGCACGGGGGCCGTGGTCTATCTGCCGCAGGAAGGACGAGGCATCGGCCTGCTGGCGAAGCTGAAGGCGTATCAGCTTCAGGATCAGGGGCTGGACACTGTTGAGGCCAATCATCGGCTTGGTTTCAAAGCCGACATGCGTGACTATATGGTCGGCCTGCAGGTGCTGAAGGATCTTGGTCTGTCGCGTGTGCGCTTGTTGACGAACAATCCGAAGAAAACCGACGCCTTCGTCTACACGGGCGTTGATCTGCACGTGATCGAACAAGTTCCGATCGTCGCTCCTCCGCAATCACAACGCACGGGCTACATGACGACAAAAAAAGAAAAAATGGGACACCTGCTGCCGGATGATGTGGTCCAGGCCAAGACGCTGACCGATGCGGACGCGGAAAGATGAACAGGCGGCTCGCATCGCGATCTCCGTCACGAGAGCAATCAGCGTCCCTTGCCCTCAGCGGCGAGTCGATCCACGTTCGGTGTCCGGGCATCGTTATTGCCGAAGCACGAAAAGTCGCCCCAGCCCATGTCATCAATGAAGACCATGATGATGTTCGGACGCTCCGCACCTGAAGCATGGCCGCAATGGAAAGCCATGAGGGCAAAAGTAATCAGAATGGGCTTCATATTTATTCATTATTCCTGAAGCCATTGAGGCACACGCCACAGATTGAACCAATGAAGGCTGACAAACACGGCGCATTGACAGGACTTCTATTTGACCACATCAATGCGCGCGGCCAACACGACAGAGTCGCCGTTGAGTTTGGATTCCCAGCAAGCAATGACGGGCCCTTCGCCGTTCGAAGCGGTAGTGATCATCGGATCGCGCGCAGCTCGTGCCAGCTTCCGTGGTTGCCTCGAGACGGGACTCTGCACAAGCAGATCACCCTCGCGTCCGACCGTCCACACGATGACCGAACCCTTTGAACTTCCTGCAATCCAGGGCTGCTGCCCAGGTCCGAGAAGAACTTCCGACGAACCATCGGCTGCTGCCGTGTAGACATTCCCATCGCGTCTCCAGACTGTTTCAATCGCCCCCTTTGGGCCGGCCGCCAGCATTCCACCATCCATCGGGCAGGCGTCCAGTGTCCACGTTCCTGAGCCCAGTTTTTTGCCGGGTGAAAACGATTTACCATTGTCCATAGACGAAGCGATGTACATATCTCTGTCACCGCTGATCGAGTTTCGAAACATGACATGCACACTGTCACCACTGACAATCACCGACGGATGACAGCATTCACAGACGCTTCCATCCGGTGATCGGTAGACACACCTGTTTGGCGCCCATGTGGCACCACCGTCTTGCGATGCGGTCGCGTAGATTTCTGACTTTTTGTCACGCAGGTCGAGCCAGACGCACCAGATTGAACCGTCGGCACCAGACGCCATCGCGTGAAGTCCCTCACGCGCAGAATCAGCCGTGTCGTTCACACGAACTGGTCCCTGCCATGTCATGCCATCGTCCGTCGAGCGCCAGGCAAGGACGTCACCATCTCGGCCTTTGCCGATCCGGCCACCAATGGCAGTCACGACAATCGCGGCCTTCGCTTTCGCAATCCGAGGACCACGACGCATCCCAAGTGCCATGTTCGGAACTCGGAATGCCTGCCGGGATTTCGCAAAAGTGGAGCCCCCGTCGAGAGACTGGCAGTACTGCACCACGTCACCAATTCCGTAGACAAAGTGGACTGAGCCATCATCCCCGATCGCTGCCTGCGGCTGTTTTGGGGCGTGTGCTCCGTGTCCGGAGGCAATCACCACCGGTTCGCTGGCCGAACAATCCAGGGCGGACACTGTGACGCCACAGACAATGACACAGAGACTGGTCAACAAAGTTGTCGCGGCGGGAAATGGAAGAGCCTTCAGGGAACAATTCATTGTCATTCTCCAATCGTTAACAAATGGTGAACAGAAACCGGGAAATGAGTGATCGGGGACAAAATTCTGGAGCTTCTGCTGAGCATTATTCCTTGGCGCGGGCTTCGCCCGCAACCCAATGATTTGCGAGAGTCGATGTCATCCGTTGTCCCCACCGACCTCGCGTCCAATGGCGTGGACTTAAGGCGAGCGGGGGATGTGAATCCCCTGATTTGTCGCGAATGATGCGAAAATCAGGGCACTTACGTACCCCGCTCGCCAGTCGGATTGCTTAAGTCTACGCCATTGCACCCTGTGTCGGTAGTGCCCAGGTTAGATCACCCGATGAAGTTTCCAAACCGACGGTCCACCGGCATGAAGCCGGACGGGGCCGAGCGGCAGACGATCGTTTTTGCTTCGTTTTTTGTTTGCATACCGTCGATCCGGTGTTCAGTTGACAGTCAATAGACCCATAACGTCCACTGCCATCCTTCCGGCGTAAAACGCCAGCACAAAACCACTTACGCAACTGGCCGTAAAAATTCTTCTCAGAAAAACAACACTCTCAACGTTTGCTGAACAGAGCACGACGATCACATGAGTTGATTACCCGAGCTCAATCTCAACATCGTGACCAACATGGTCGTCCACCATAACGACGACATGTTCTGACTGGTTTTGCCCGTCAACAGTCAGGCGTTGGATCGTCTTTCCTTCTCCGCCATTCTGAACAGTGATGTGATAAAGCGTCTCACGGAATCGATAGTGAATTTTGTACGATGGCCAGCTCTTCGGAGGTCGCGGAGTGAAACGCAGCTTATCGACATCCAACTGCAGCCCCAGCAGCGACTCCGTGATCAGGCGGTACATCCAGCCCGACGATCCCGTGTACCATGTCCAGCCGCCTCGGCCAAGATGCGGTTCCACACCGTAAACATCGGCGGCCACAACATATGGCTCAACGCGGTACGTGGAAATTGCCTGTGGAGTTGATCCGTGATTCACGGGATTGATCATGTTAAACAATTCCCACGCGCGTTCGGTGTTGCCAATGGCGGCGAACGCCATGACGGTCCAGATGGCGCTGTGAGTGTATTGACCTCCGTTTTCGCGGACGCCGGGGACATAGCCCTTGATGTAACCGGGATTCAGCTCCGAATGGTCAAACGGCGGATCCAGCAGTTGAATCAACTTTGCCTCGGGCCGGACAAGGCGGCGATCCACACTCGCCATGGCCTGCAATGTGCGTTCCTGGGTGCCTGCACCAGACAGAATCGACCAGCTCTGCGAGATCGAATCAATCTGACATTCGCTGTTTTCGGATGATCCCAGCGGAGTCCCGTCATCGAAATAAGCGCGACGATACCATTCGCCATCCCAGCCGTTGTGTTCGACGTGACCGCGAAGTCGACCTGCCTCAATGACAAAGCGATCAGCTGTGACGATGTCACCTCGCTGATGAGCCAGATGCGCAAACTTCGTCAGCACATCGTACTGGAAGAATGCGAGCCACACACTTTCGCCTCGGCCATGTTGTCCGACCAGATTCATCCCGTCATTCCAGTCGCCGCAACCCATCAACGGCAGACCATGAACACCAAACCTCAGCCCGTTGTCGATCGCGCGAACGGCATGTTCGTAGACTGAACCGACATCTTCGGAGACCGTCGGCAGGTCGTAGTTGGCCTCTTCGTTCAAATGCAGTGCGCGAGAACTCAGAAAAGGAACCCGTTCTTCCAGCACGCCGGTATCACCGGTCATCCGGACGTATCGACACAGCGCTACGGGCAGCCAGAGGAAGTCATCCGAGAATTTTGTTCGCACGCCCCGGCCGACTGGCGGATGCCACCAGTGCTGGACATCTCCTTCACGAAACTGCCGCGAACACGCGCGCAAAAGATGTTCGCGAAGCAGGCCGGGTTCGGCGTGAACCAGTGCCATCGCATCCTGCAGCTGATCGCGAAAACCGTACGCACCGCCGGATTGATAAAAGCCTGTGCGAGCCCACATGCGACACGCCAGTGTCTGATACACCAGCCAGCCATTGGTCAGAAAGTTGACCGCCGGATCGGGGGTCTCGACATGCATCGCGCCCAGCGTCTGACTCCAGTAGTGCCAGACACCCTCCAGCGACTTTTGCGCATTCGCTTCGCCTCGAAAACGCTGCACTAAGCTTCGCGCATCGTCTTCACTGTTGCCTGCACCGATCGTCAGGACAATGATTCTTTCCTGCCCGTCGCCGAGACTTACCTGTGTCTGAATCGCCGCGCACGGATCCATCCCGGCTCCACTGCGGTTGGAAAGGCGAGTGCGTCGCATGGCGGCGGGGCTGGATGCGGTTCCGTTTCGTCCCAGAAATTCGGTGCGATCGCCGGTCACGGTGCGAATGGACTCACTGCAGTCCACAAACGCGATTTTCTCTGCAAACTCGGGGCTGTAAAAATTGCGCGCGAAGATCGCCCCGGTGACGGGATCCACTTCTGTTCCCACATGCATCAGCGACTTGCTGCGCAGTTCACCGAGTACCCATTCCCAGTATCCGGTGACGGATAACTGTCGAGACCGCCCCGAATGATTGCTGATCTTCAACCGGGCGAATTTGACCGGAGCGTCAATCGCGACGTAGATGCACAGTTCGGTCGTGATGCCATCCTGGGTGTAATCGAAAATGCTGTATCCGAAGCCGTGTCGCGCGAGATACGTGTTCGTGCCGCGAGCTGGCAATGGCGACGGCGACCAGAATCGTCCGGTCTCTTCATCGCGCAGATAGATCGCTTCACCGCAGGTATCGGACACCGGATCATTCGCCCAGGGAGTCAGTCGAAACTCATGACTGTTGTCGACCCAGGTGTAGGCACTTCCGCTTTCGGAAATGACGGTGCCGATCTGTGAATTTGCAATCACATTGACCCACGGCGCGGGTGTGGCAGTGTCCGGCTTCAGGATCGTGACATACTCTCTGCCATCGCGACTGAATCCGCCGAGGCCGTTGAAGAATGCAAGATCTCGTGCCGGTGGCTCGCCCGCAGCGATGACCTCCGCGAGGCGGCGTGTGGGCCTGAATGTCGGAACTGAAACTTCGACGCGAGCCCGACGTTCGACCTGTTCCATCAGAGTTCCCGCATCATCCAGCAGGACAACCCGGGCCACCGTCTGCAGCAACGAGCGATCCTCCTCAGACATCTGCTCGCCGCGACGAATGAAAACGCCACCGGGTCGATCCAGCATAGCCGCCGCCGGACTGGCAGCGACCGCATCCATGATCGCATCCTGCAGCGACTGGCGATACACTGAATCGTCTTCATTCCAGATCACGAGATCCACGCTGAGGCCCTTCATGCGCCAATACGCATGAGCCTGAAAAGCTTCGCGCACGAGTCCGATCTTGTCGCTGTCTCGTATGCGGACAAGGACGATCGGAAGGTCACCGGAGATGCCGTAACCCCACAGGCCGGATTGGCCTCGACGATTGCGAATCAGCACACTCGTTCGAGCTCTTCGAAGTGCGGATGCATAGATCACCGAACCCGCCAGGCGACCGTAAGCCTGCGCGTCGGCCTCAGAGGCGTTCAGCTGCTGCAGCATGATCGGACCGCGAGTCCATGCGAGTTCGAACACTCGATCCGCCAAACTTGAATCGCTGTACTTTTCCGCCATTCCCGTTACGCCAGCGCGGGTTTCTGCCACGCCCGTAACAATGTCGACCCGTACCGATTCGCCGGGTTGCAGAACAAGTCGGTGTCGAATGCTGACGATGGGATCAAGTGTTGACCCGGCGGTATTGGAAAGCGACGTTTTCTGATCAAAGGCTGCAGGAGTCGCAAGGCTGCGACCTCGTCCCGTGAATTTCATGCGGTCTGTTTCAAATGAAGGCTGACCCGTTGTAGTGCCTCCGACCGTCATCATGTGAATCATCCAGGGCGGCCGTTCTTCAGCTGACCGCGGACGTCGAGTACAAAACAGTGCGTTCTGCGGCCGCACGATTTCCGACTGCACAAACAAGTTGCTGAAGGCCGGATGCGATTCGTCCTGTGCCTGAGTGGTCAGCACAACTTCGGCATAACTGGTCACTTCGATGGTCCGGATGCGTTCCGAACGATTGGTCAAGGTCACCCGGCGAAGTTCCAGATCATCTTCCGACGAGACACTGATCTCGGCATGCGTCTCAATATGCTCATCATGACGACGGAACTCGGCGCGGGCCTGAGTGAAGATCGCTTCATACGGTTTGGATGGCTTGCCCGTCGGATGCCAGGCAGTCGACCAGAGTGCCCCGCTGTCGAGATCCCGCAGATAACAAAACGACCCCCAGCAGTCGCGGGTCGGATCTTCACGCCAGCGAGTTACCGCCAGATCTCTCCAGCGACTGTAGCCACCGCCAGCGGTTGTGATTGCCACATGATACTGCCCGTTGGACAGCAGATGAACTTCCGGCACGGGACTCGCCGGATCCGTGAAGACGCGCATGGTCCCCGCCTCTTCGGCAGAATCGCTGCGCGTCGTACTGGCTTCGATAGCATGCGGGAACACAGGCACGGTCGCCTTCGGAACACGCTCATGCAGCAGCAGATCGATCGCCCGAAACGCAGGATCGGCCGCGAACCGCCGCTGCATTGGTTTGTCCAGCAACAGGCAGGCAAGCGACAGCAAGCTCATTCCGGCATGATGTGCCATGACCTGTCGCACGGTTACGCTGTGCGCGCCCGGCGGCAGCCGCGACGGTGTGTAATCGACTGCTTCATAGAATCCGTATGCTCCCGCGCGTCCATCATGCGCCAGTCGTTCCAGGTTTTTGCACGCCGCTTCCGGAGCCACCATCAGAGCGAGCGATGTGGCATACGGTGCGATGACAAGATCTTCGGCGAGGCCTCGCTTGAGTCCCAGTCCAGGAACACCAAAGGCGCGATACTGGTAGTTGAGTCCCCGATCGACCATGTTGTAGCCCGATTCCGAAATGCCCCACGGCACTCCGCGCTGACGACCGTAATTGATCTGTCGACGCACAACGGCGCGGCACGTCTGATCGAGCAGCGTGCCTTCATATGTGGGCATGACAAGCATCGGCATCAGATACTCGAACATCGAACCGCTCCAGCTCAGCAAAGCCGGTGCGCCACCGGCGCTGGTCAGCAGTCGGCCAAGTGCAAACCAGTGTTCCTGACTGAAGTGCCCCTGGGCGATGAGCACGAAACTGGCGAGGCGTGCTTCAGAGGCGAGCAGGTCATAGCAGCCACCGTCGATGCGATTCTCACTGACGTTGTATCCAATCGCGAAGAGATCCCGTGACGTATTGTGCAGGAACTCAAAGTCCATCTCGGCGAATTCGGAACACTGATCTGCAACCTGCTCCAGGTGGCGAATGCGAGTTATCGCGAACTTTGATGAATTCGTCATCGCCTGCTGCAGATTCTGCAACCAGTCCACTTTTTGAGCGACTATTTTGTCCGTGGCATCCACATTGACGGCCGAGAATTCAGCACAAATGGCATCAATCAATGGAACGGACGTCTGACTCAATGCGGCCACTTCTCTCAGTGCAGGAACTGCATCCAGCGCTGCCAGTTGCGAACGCAGTTCCGCAAGGCGTTGCATCTGTCCCGGCGACCCGACGTCCCATAATCCAGGCGGCGGAGACGGCATGACGGACCACGCCGCCAGCCGCTGCAACTCCTGCAGATGATCCGTGCAGGCGCGCACAAAGGCACTGATCCACCAGTGAAGTTCCGGATGTGACACGGGCGACTTTTCCCCAGCAGCAGCCGTTGCGTCTTCAATCAGCCTCAGCAACAGGGCCTGCAACGCGCCGACTTGATACGGACAGCGTCCCAGTTCTTCGATCTGTCGTTCGAGCCACCGCATCGTATTTCCATCCATGCGGAGGCCAGACGCATGGCTTTGGGAATGCATTTGTCCTTGAATTTCTTCCAGCGGTACACCCAGTGTGTCGGCCAGACCATCGCAGATACGGCGAGGAAGGATCCTGGATTCGGTGAGTTCTCTCAACCCGCTGCCAAGTACGAACAGTTGTCCGGCGAGGTTGCCGCTGTCGACAGTCGATACATACTGTGGTGCCAGCGGTGCCAGCGTCTGCGTGTCGTACCAGTTGAAGAGATGGCCCCGATAGCGTTCCATTTTCGAGATCGTACCAAATGTCTTCTGCGTGCGATCAAGCAGGCAGCCTGCTGAGATATAGCCGAAGTCGTACGCAGCCAGATCCGCCAGTAAGGCCATACCGATATTTGTCGGGCTCGTACGCGACGCGATCACTTCACCGGGATTCATCTGCACATTGTCCGGTGGCAGCCAGTTGTCGTCCTCGGTCACAAACGTCTCAAAGTATCGCCACGTCTTACGGGACATCCGTCTGAGAAAAATGTGCTGCGTCCGTGTCAGGTTCACCGGTGTCGGCACAATGGGACGACTCAGCCACCATGCAATCGCCGGAGAAACAAACCATAACCCCAGTAATGGCCCGGCCACCAGCAATACCTGTGGCCTCTGCAGGATCAGCCATATCAGCGCGACTGTCGCAATTCCCGGTGCGACCAGCATTGCCTGGAAGAAGCCCTTGAGGTCCGAACGAGCACTGCGCTCCGTATCGCCGGAGGTTTTCCATTCCAGCAGCTTCGATTTTGTCCAGTGAACTCGCACGAGAGTGCGTGCGACAGCATCAAGGCTGATGAAGGCCTCATACGGAAGAAACACCAGCGTAAACAGGCACTGAGCCAGCGGACGTCCCGTCGCGTACACCGATGTCGTGAAATGCGTCAGCACAGGCAAGCCTGTCGGCTTGTGTGCAATGTCCATCAGCGCAGTCAGCAGCGACGGCAGATTCACCGCCAGAACAATGAAAACCGTCGCCGGAGCCGCCAGCGCTGGCGGAGCCAGCAGCCATGTCAGCAGCAGTAACGCCAGCATAGAGCCTGGCACCATGCTGCGGCGAAGATTGTCGAAGATCTTCCATCGCGACAATGCAGAGATAGGGTTTCTGACACGTCCGGACGCTAAGCTGCGGACTCGCGGCAGCAGCCAGGCGGCGATCTGCCAGTCACCTCGCATCCAGCGATGCCGCCGACCGACATCGGCCGAGTAGCTCGATGGATAATCTTCGTACAGGATCACGTCCGTCAGCAGTGCGGACCGACTGTAGCAGCTTTCCAGCAGGTCGTGGCTGAGAATCGTGTTCTCAGGGAAGTCTCCGCACCGATGATCGAACGTATCGACATCGTAAATTCCCTTGCCGATAAACGAACCTTCAGCAAACAGGTCCTGATACACGTCCGAGACAACCCGCGTGTAGGGATCAACACCCGGATC
>JANOUN010001242.1:0-4033 GCA_031416875.1 Planctomycetota bacterium
GGATCAACACCCGGATCGCCGCCGAGCAATCGCACGAACCACGATCGATACGCACTCGGGAGACTGACGCCGACTCGCGGCTGCAGAATTGTGTAGCCATGAACCACTCGCTGTCCAGCCGCATCCAGCACCGGCCGATTCAGCGGATGGGCCATCGCCGCGATCATTTCGCGAGCGGAATCTCGAGGAAGCTGGGTGTCTGTGTCCAGCGTGATGACGTACCGCACCTGCAGGAGAATTACGATGTCACCGACAACGCTGGCGAATCGTCCGGACGCTCCGCGCAGAGTCGCATTCAGATCGGCCAGCTTCCCGCGCTTACGTTCGTAGCCCATCCAGAGTTTTTCCTGAGCGTTCCATCGACGACTGCGGTGCAGCAGGAAGAAGATATCCGCTCGATCGTGTTGGTACTTTCGAGCCAGCTCGGTGATGCCATCACCTGCCTGCTGAACCAGGTCCCTGTCGCCGGGAAGGATCTCTTCGGATGCATCTTCGAGATCCGTCAGCAGAGCAAAGTGCAGGTTCTTTTCACGATTGGCGAGATACCGAATCTCCAGGCCTTCCAGCAATCGCTCAATCGATGCGGGGTTGGACAGCATTGTCGGAATGACCACCAGCGTCCGATGCGCAGCCGGAATGCCCGTGCGAAAATCCATGCGAGGCAATGCCTGAGGGTTCATCACGGTTGTCATCACCCAGTGCACGATTCCGATCGCCAGTTGTATGGCGGACATCACGACAGGAATCGCCATCAGCCACAGCAGCAATGTCCCCGGCCGCTCTCCCGCGCTGCGGCTCCACAGCATGGCGATGATGGCAGCCGTGAACAACAACGTGGACACAGCATAGATGAATAACGGGAAGCGTCGACGAAACTTCTCGATCGCAACTCCGGCGGTCACCTGCATGTGAACCAGGCGTTCAAGTGCCGGTCGACCGTCATCCAGCAGAAAGTAACCGACATGGCTCGTGCGCTGATTCGCCTTTACCGTCACTTCGGCCTGCGACAACTGAACGGCTCGCTGAGCCACATCGTATTCCGTGCAGCGTGATCGACGAGCGATCGCTTCGACGGCATGGCGATACCGATCGCGCGTGGCAAAGTCCATTCCCGCGTAGACGCCCGCAGGATCCTGACTCAGCGTCTGTTCGACAAGACTCTGATCGGCCACAAATCTGCGCCAATCGTTGACAGCCAGAAACCGCAGACTGGTAATACTGTTGCCCACCGACACCTGATCAGCAGCCTGGGCCTTGACTTCGGCCAGGATCAATTGTTCGGTCGATTGTCCCTGATCGGCCAGTCGCTGTTCCAGCCAGCTGCTGGCAAACGAAAAATTCGGGTGCTGTCCCTGCAGGTGACGAGTCAGCTCGGCCAGAAACGCACCGGACAGCGGAGGATTTTCGCGAGCCATATCGGCCAGGACGAGAACCAGATCGGTCGGCTTCTGTTCGACCGTGCGAATCATCCGTTCCGCCCAGTCACTGGCGTGATCGCGATCGCAGCGTCCCTGAGAAATCCGCACGGCCACACGCCGCAGATTCTCAATCAGTGCGAGCCGCAGCATCAGTGGCATGGCCCACAGCTCGCCCAGTTTCAGCGGCACGACCGATTGGTATGCGGTCAGGAACCCCGTCAGATTTGCGGTATCCAGTCGACCGTCGGTATGAGCAATCAACTCCAGAGCGATGTCGTAGACGCGCGGATAGGCTGCACCCGAGCCAGCTGTCAGCCGGGGAAGCTCGCCACTGTACGATCGAGGCAACAACTTCCGAGTGGATCGGATTTGTTCTTCAATCAGATAAAAATTGTCGAGCAGCCATTCCGCTGCTGGTGCGATTCTTCGATCGCGGGCCGCTGCGGCTGCGATCAAGTCGTATGTATCGACCAGGATGCGCTCATTTTCCGCCAGCCGCGGCAGGAGTTTGTCTTCTGCCTCACCAGTCGCCAGCCGATGCGTCGCCGCGATGGTGCGCGCATGTCGTTCCAGCTGATCGACGTTCAGCAGTTCGGCCCGGAGCGGAAGCTCCTCGACAAGCGTCACGGGCCCAGCGCCTCTGCAGGCACTCTTCCGCCAACACATGATTCGGCCGAAGCGACTCGTAAATTCCGGTACATGCATTTATTAAAGTCCCTTGGTTGTTTCACAGAATCCGTAGGGTGTGACAAGCGAATGCGCCGGCACACCAAGTCGATCTTACTACAGCACTCGGAGGGCTGACGCCCTGCCGCTCGCCGAAGTCTCTCTCACTGGAATCGCGGCGCTTCGGTCAGCGAGAAAACCACGATTTCTTCGCCCGTCACGGTGCTGATGTCATGATGCATGCTGCGAACCTTTACGCCCGCAGCTTCGTGGACCAGTGATTCCAGCATGGGTCTGGCTAACTCCAGTAATTGTTTTCTCGTCTGTTTGATGAGGTCTCGGCTTTTTTCAGGCGATGCCGATTTGCCAAGCTGTCGTTCCGCCAGAGTCAGCACTCCCATGATTCGAACGATCAGCATGTCTTTGATCAGATGTGCGTGAATACGTTCCGAACGCCATCCGAGGTACTCGTCCTGAAACCGAATGATGCCATCGCAGATCGCGGCTTCGCTCTCAGCTTGTGTCAGAGTTTTGGATGGTCGCTCACTGCGGAGTTTGCGGGCTTCACCGATCGGCAGGCGTCGATCTGTCGCGGGTTGAGCCAACGACCTCGGACGCATCGGTGGCGCACTTATCTCGGGGACAACCGGAGCGATATTCGCCAGAACCATTCTCACGGCAGCCAGTGTCACCGGCTTATAGAGGACCAGATCGCAACCGGCCTTCATGGCGAGCGCGTGGTATTCGTCGCCCTTCTGGCCGGTAATGGCCACAATTTTCATGTTGGCGAAGCCGGGGATCTGGCGAAATCGTGTGACCAGCGTGCAGCCATCCATGCCCGGCATCAGCAGGTCCACCAGCATGAGATCCGGACGAAACGCCGTCGCCACATCCAGTGCCTGCACGCCGCCGTAGGTCACATGCACCTCGTTGTCGAGTTCTTCCAGTAACAACCCCAGCGCGTCGGCGCCGTCCCGGTTGTCATCAACAACAAGGACTCGCAGAGATTTTTTTTCAGTGGTTGGCATAAATGATTTCTCCTTTTCAAAAGTAGCAGGCACACTCAGTGTGCCGTCCGCCAATTCGCCCACATTCAAAGGCTACGGCACTTGGAAAGTGCCTGCTACTTTCCAAACCTCAATGGAGCCAGACCGCTTCATGATGGCCCCATGAAATCAACAGGCCCAAAGGGCCTGAAACGCAGTTTTCAAACAGTGGTCTACACCTTCAATCCCTCCTGCACAGTGGTCAGAATCTTCTTGAGTTGTTCAAAACGAGCGGGCTTCACCAGGTGATGATTGAATCCAGCCTGGTGAGATGCCTGCCGGTCGGTATCCTGGCCGTAACCAGTCAAGGCGATTAACACGATGTTCCTGAGAGCTGGCTGCAGTCGAATCCGTTTTGCGACTTCGTAGCCGTTCAAACCAGGCAACCCAATATCCAGCAGGACGACGTCGGGGCGATAATCGATCGCAGTTTCCACTGCCGACAATCCATCATGAGCAGTCCGAACATCATGCCCCGCGGACGTGAGCAGCATTGAAAATCCCAATACGGTATCGACGTTGTCGTCCACGACCAGCACGCGGAGCGGAGTGGCGAGTGGTGAGTGATGAGTGGTGAGTGAAGACGAATTCTGCGACTCGCCACTCGTCACTCGCCACTCCTCACTCGTTACAGGCAGACGCACGACGAATTCGCTGCCTTCTCCCACTGCACTAAAGGCCTCGACATGTCCTCCGTGGAGTTCAGTCAGTCGCTGCACCAGAGCCAGCCCGATGCCTAATCCTCCCTGGGAACGGTCGAGAGAACGATCCGCCTGCGTTAACAAGTCGAAGATGTGAGGCAGCAGGGCCGGGGGGATGCCGACGCCTGTATCCCGCACCCGGATCACGACGCAGGGAGTGGCGAGATCAGGAGTGGCGAGTGGTGAGTGGTGCGTGGTGAGA
>JANOUN010001243.1:0-2239 GCA_031416875.1 Planctomycetota bacterium
AACAAAAAGATGCAGCCGAGTTTGCGTTGACTGCTGTTCGACATGGTTAGTCAGCTGCGCAAACCAGCTGATCTTTGTCGTTCGTCACCTTCAGCAATCGAAAGGCCACCCATGAGTTCGACACCAACTCCGCCGACCCAACCGCCAGCTTCGACGGCAAAAAGGACGACTCCGACGCAAAAGCGGGATGGGTTGTCCTGCTGTTAGTCGCACTGGTCCTCTGGTTCACGAACCCATCAGGCGCCACGCACGCAAAGAAAATTGGACTCGAATGATTTACTGGGGCACTTGTCGGTATCGTCGCGTATTTCTCCGGCGCCGAAATCAAGTACAACAATTACTGGTTCTTCTCCACCGTCAGTGTTAAGCGAAGCGACGGCACATCGAAAACCGGTTCGTTTGGCATACTCGGCTTCGTAAAAGTGTTTGAATAAGCAAGACACACAATTCGCGATGCGTCTCTTGAGAGATTGGCACCATTGCAATGCTTGCCGCTCGAAAATTGTGACGATCTCCGGTATGATAAGCATCAGGTTCCTTCTGAAATCGGAGATGATCTCATGGCGCATGTATTGCAATTTGGCGAGGTTTTGGAAGCGGCGGATCATTTGTCATATGATGAGCAAGAGGAGTTGATTGGTATCTTGCGCCGCCGATTGGCTCAAGCGTATCGCCAGCGTCTCGTGGCTGAGATCAAAGAATCTCGCCAGGAGTTTGCAGAAGGCCGTTGCTTGCCGACGACCCCGGGGGAATTGATGCGCGAGATCATGAAATGATGCGCGTTCTTTTGCAATCGGCGGCGTTCGTGAGGGCGGCGCGGCGGCTGATGAAGAAACATCCGGAAGTGGGCTCGACTCTTGAGGCCACGTTTGCAGCGCTCATGGAGGATGCCTTTCAGGCTGTGCTGAAAACACACAAACTGAAAGGCGAACTGGCTGGTTCCTGGGCGTGTAGTGCCGGTTACGACCTGCGGCTCATCTTCGAGTTCGTTCAGCACGAAGGTATCGAGGCCATTCTGCTGCAAAACATCGGAACGCACGAGGAGGTTTATTGAATGAGTGCGCCGAACAATTAAGGCTTTGACTTCGCGAGTGCGGAGGGAGAGCGCGGAGAATCGACCGAGGTTGAGCGGAGTGGGCTGGTGGCGGTGAGAACTCACCGAGCCGAAGCTCAAGGCATTTGTTCAAGAAGCCCGGTGGAGTTGCAGCGGCTGGCGGCGTATGGGAAACGCAATGCGCAGCACCGCTGCGAGTGTTCAGTGTTCAGTCGGCAGTGGTCAGGGAATCGCAGATGGCGGTGACCGAACGACAGAACTCGGCTCTGTTCATCGCCGGATGACGTGCAGATGTCAGAGCCTCGTGGTCGATTTTTGGTGAATTGCTCGCACTTCTCAAGGTCGTCGCGCGCCGCGATCCGGCACGGCTCAATACGTGTTTTGAAATTGGCCGTCGGTGCAATCGTGTGGCCGCCATGAGGGCTGACGCCCTGCCGCTCGCCTGATGTGTTTTCATGCGCATCATCCGCTGTCCAGATAATTTGTGGCGTGATTCGTGAACGCGGGTTGAGGCAACTCGCGACTGACGAGGACTTGGCCATTGCCATCCGTGATCGCGATCAGGTGCAGTTGTCCGCCGCAGTGCGGACACGGCGGACGTTTCGATTCGTACCGATCCGGCTGCGGAGCGACGCCGCTGCCGAGCCAGAATGTCCAGCCGAGATACAGCCACACCAGCCATTTCACATGATCGCGTGGCGTTTGTGAGTTCGACGCCATCCAGCCATAGTAGCGGACTTTCGGAAATCCCTTCGGCAAGGCATGCTGCAGAAAGCCACGATGCGACGTATTGCCGCCGAGCATCGCCGGTCATGGAAGATCGTGATGCGAAGCCACTATCGACCGCATTGGTACAGCGATGGATGAATCCCGCACAACAACGAGCCGCAACGTCTGTCCGTTCCACAATCTCTGGTGGAACGCACTGTCCGCTGCTGCGCGTTGTTCCAGCGAAATGGACCGCTTCGTCATTCGCCCGCAGAGTTTCACCCCACGCCGCTCTTCGACGCAGGTGACAACTGCGTCAATCGCCGCGACCGGAATCGCCGCCGCCAGGAAAATCGAGGTGACAAGCCCTTCGTCACCTTGTAGACTCAGTCGTCCCGCTGAATGACCTCGATTGATTCCGCAGACTTGCACCCAATCGACGAAGCGGAAAAGTTCAACGCGCGATCTATGCGTGCG
>JANOUN010001244.1:0-1783 GCA_031416875.1 Planctomycetota bacterium
CCCCATTGCGTCGTAATGGGCCCATCTGTCCCCCCATCGCACCAGCACTTCCACGTGATCTTTCCGGATTTCATTGATTCTCGCAGATGAACAAGATCTTTATCAGTGTTAACACATAAGACAACAAATGGACGCCCAGCCAATTCATCGCTTAACGTTCTGATGTCAGGATACATTGCCACGCAGTTGCCACACCATTCGCCTGAAAACATCAGTAATACCACGTGTCCGTCATAATCACTGAGCCGCAGGATTTCACCATCAATTGTAGTGCCAGAAATCTCTGGTGCTACTTTTCCAACAGAAAGATGCTGCAATCGAAACAGCTCTCCCTTCGCAATATCCAGAAGGCGCCGACCCGAAAACTCGACATCACCATAGTCAGTGATAACCCGCTGCAAGAGTCTAGCCGCTTCCTCATCGAGCAACACTGCGTCAGTATCTGCCGCGATTTGCTGAACCGCTTCCATCGTGCCGACTGTTACAAACTGGCTAAATCTCTCGGGGTTTTGCTGAATGATGCGTATCACCCGTGCTTTGTACCGCAGGTAGAACGAAAGCGCGTGACACGCTAAGGCACGGTCTGACACATTAGGATTCTGCTCCGATACTAACCTCAGGAAAGTCTCGGCAGCTGGCACATCGAAGAAGTAGAACAGTTTGTGACAAACACTGCCTGCACCCGGTGTTTTCACGCAATGCGCATGAAGATACCTGATTGCATTCTCGGACTCGGCCGACCCCTTTGCCAGGGTAACAATAAACCCGAGCGCTGGTATGACCTCTGGGGCGTCAGGATGCGTCTGAACAAGGACGAACGCCTTTTCGGAAACTGACTTAACGTGTTTCGTATACCGCTCTACAGCAGTCGCCGTCGCCGTTTCGTCAGCGCTTGCCGCAACTTCTTCCGAGTACTCAGCAAGCGAAGCCGCGTGCTCAGCTTCAAGGGCTTCGAGTTTTTCGCGAAATGAGGATACAGCTGGTTGTGCAACTTGAGCCAAAGCAACACCGGTAGCGAAGACATTTCCGTCGGCATCGACCTTCAGACCGTCCCCGCCTCCTTTGGGAATGCGACTGTCTTTGGAACTGTCAAAAAAGACCGTCGGAGTTCCAGGATTTCCATCGTCCTGCACTGGAAACGCGCACCACACTGGATCCTGCCCGTCACTGTTGGCGACATACATGGTCTTTTCATCCGGTGAAAACGCAATGCCGTTTGGCCGTGATATGTCTCGACGCTGCACGGTCACGGTGCCGTCTTTCTGCAAACGGTAGACGCCGCAGAAATCGATCTCACGGTGTGAATCTTCGGCATTGTGGGGAATGTCAGAAAACAGCACATAGCCGCCAAACTTGTTGCCCGACTCCGGAACCCAGACCGGCCCTTCCGCCCATTCAAACCCGCCACACAGCACTTCGATCTTTGCGTCACTGGCGATCAATGAATCCAAAGCGGCATCATACCGATCGATGTGCCCGATCGCCGGGAAGTTCGATGTGTTCTGAGCCCGCCAAACGCCGACACAGAGAGCCGTCACGATCGCCGTCGCCACAAAGAATTTCATGTCGTGGTCCTGTTTATGGTCCTGCCGTGACGATACTCACCTGAATTCAAGAGTCAGCAATTCACGCAACCCAGTCCCCCCGGTCGTTCGACGCACGGACATGTGCCGTGAGCATCGTTCTTCAGAGTGACGGAGCCGCGTGAAATCTCGCTGACCGACACGACTACTTTGGCATCGGCAAAACGATAAGAGCGTCCTCAGCGAACGTTGTTTCGCCG
>JANOUN010001245.1:0-9118 GCA_031416875.1 Planctomycetota bacterium
CCCCCGGAGTTTACGGTAGACGTCGCGCAATTCGTCAATCGCGGCAACATCATCCGACTGAAGTGAAGGAGCCGCAGTTGAGGTGGAAGACATTCTGGTCCTGTCGTTTGGGGAAATTGTGTATTGAATCCTGAAGCAAGATGTTTGCCATTGCCGTCTAATTGCTCAGTTCGATCTGAAAACTGCCGCCTTGATTCTTCATAAGAATTTCGACGTGATTGTTGCCGTGGTTTGAACGGAAGAATTCTTTCAACTGTTTCCAGATGGCCTGTTGTGGTTCATTGAGGACTTCGTTGGTTTTTTGCTCTGACACTTTGTGCAACGGATAGGCCAGAAGAATCAACTCGCGAACGTAGTCATCGTAATATGACTTTGCGATATTGACGGGCAAGACACCTTCGGTCAATTCCAGCACCAATGCACGTTGTGGAGGCAGCAGCCACAGTTCCTGATCAAGCAATGCGGTCACGGTACCTGCCTTTGCCCGCCGAATTGCAGCGCTGCGATCCCCTAACTGTTGATGTGCGTTCACCGCACGCACTGCATCTGCCCAGATTTCGTTGTTGTCGAGCCCGTCAATTGAAATCATCTGCGCCGAAAATGCAAAGTTACCCTGCATTTGTCCCATCTGAGCCTGCATCTGGTCAATCGTTTGCTGTGTGGCTTCTTTCCAGTCGGAAAGCGCAACCGTGGTCGCGCCCTTGCTGGCAACAGTCAGGTAGGCGGATTGTTCCGGCGTTAATTTCAACGATTGTTCAAAGTAGCCGATCCTGACAGCGGCTGCATGCAAATAGGTTTGCCGCTGTCTCATCGCAGCGAGTTTAATATTCTCAGCCCATTGTTCCGGACCTTCTGACGACTGAAACATGATATAATTCTGATTTCCATTGGGGTTGGCCGAAGTGAGATCCTTGAGTCGCTCGTTCTGTCGAGGATCCAAAAAATCGGTATCGCGTACCGACAGAACACCGCTCAAAGGCTGATAGGGCAAATAATACGTCTGGGCGATGAACGAATAGAATGGCGAGTTGAATTTCAGTTTGGGACTCGCTGAAAAATGTTCCAGCATTTTCTGACGCTGTTCGGCAGTCAAGAACAGTTCCTGATCAAACAAGGCGACAACGTATTCACGAAATGCAGCCCTCTGAAAATCCCTGCGTTCAGTGTCGGCGAGGTTCAGTTGTTCCTTCTGAGCATCTTTCAGGATCCTCTCTCGAATCAGATTCAGCATTTGCGTACTGAAATTTGCGCCAATGCTGTCGGGTTGCACGAAAAGAACTGGAGTGGTCTCACCGAACGGACGGTTCTGACGATTCGGATTGTCCAGCTTTGTGTAGCGTTCGGCTTCGATCTTCAGCCTCTCGGTTACAAGTTCCGCGAGCTGACCTTGCTGGGTCTCGTCGAGCTGGCACACGTGCGTGACCCATGACTGGATGGCAGCAGCAAGCGTCCGAGTACGAGCAGCATGTTCTTTTCGATCGGCTTCACCAGGGGTCATTTTCTGCTGCTGAGCACCCAAGGCCCGCATCACGGCGACCGGCGGTTCAGGCTTTGCCTCATCGTCCGAAAATCCGCGGAGTGCTTCAGCAAAGAAATTTCCGATCTCCGAAATCAGCTTGCCGTCCTGCATCATCGACACTGGCGCGGAGATCGCATAAATGCACAGGACGATTCGTTGCAGGAGACACAGGAGAAAGAATGGACTCATAGAGCTGCCAACTGTTTGTTTAGACCCGATCGATGCCTGCCACGGCTCTAGTGCTTGGTCACGCATTCATTGATGGGTTGTGTGCCACTGGCTCTGCCAGTGCTCCCTATTTGCAGGAAGCACAGGCAGAGCCAGTGGCACACAGCTTAAAAAAGGGGTCAGGAGCCAATAGTGCGGAGCACCCTCTGGGCCATTTGGCTATTGGTTCCTGACCCCTTTTTTAAAGCCTGACAAAGCACTTATGCCAGATTGTGCTGAGGAAACTTGCCACTGGCAAGCGGATCGCGGAACTTTGTGAGAGGCCACTGTTCGCAAATTCAGTCAAATTCCAGTTTGATCGCTCCGCCGAAAGATTTCTTAAGGGCGAGCGGCAGGAAGGTTCTTACGAAAGTAGTAGCTGAATTCGCAAGATTCAGTTGTTCGAGCAAGAGGCTGAATTCTTGCGAATTCAGCTACGGGCGAGTCATTTCTGCCGCTCTCCAGGACGAAAAGTTTCCATCATTTTGTCTGATATTTTCCAAAAGTAGTCGTGAGTTTGGTGCTGCTGAACGTCAGACAGGATGGATATACTGCGGCGAGCCTGCTTGAGGGCACACTCCTTTCTCCTGGGGCACAGATCATGGGCGATAATGGATTGCACCTCCCGGAATCCACGAGAATCCGGTTGATCCAGTTTCAACAGCGTGTTCGCTTCATCAAGATTGCCGAAGGTATTCTGGCGGGACTGTTCGGCCTCGTGCTCTCATACCTTGCGGTCTTCGTGATCGATCGCTTTATCGATACGTCGGCAATCCTCCGAAGTGTGTTGTTGGCGACCGGATCGATCGGCATGGCCGTATTGTTTCCGCTCAAGTGGCATCGCTGGGTCTGGGGGACACGACGGATGGAACAGGTCGCGATCCTGCTCAAGCACAAATTTCCGGCGTTGGGCGACCAACTGCTGGGGATCGTCGAACTGGCTCACAGCGAAAAAGATCTGGGTGGCAGTACACGTTTGGCCCAGGCGGCCATGCAGCAAGTTGATGCGGTCGTTCGCGAACGTGATTTCTCAGATGCTGTTCCGTACGCACGACATAAATTCTGGGCAACTGTTGTTGCGGTGCCCGCTCTGCTGATGTTGCTGGCTTGTGCGATCGTTCCGGCGGCGGGCTTCAATGCCTTGGCGCGCTGGCTGATGCCGTGGCGAGATGTCGATCGCTACACGTTCGCTCAGATTGAAAATCTGCCGAATCAAATGGTCGTCCCGCACGGCGAACAATTTGACCTGGGTGCTTCGCTGTCAGACGAGACACGCTGGTCTCCGGATTCGGCTACCGCAAGGTTCGGTGACCAGTCTGTGGTGAACGCCAGGAACCAGAATCAGGCCTATCAGTTTCAGTTGCCGGCGCAGACAAACAACGGCACGCTGAATGTTCGCGTCGGTGATCTGACGAAAAAAGTCGCCGTGGAAGTCGCGAACCGACCGGAACTCAATTCGCTTTCGGCCTCGATCACCCTCCCTGACTATCTGCAATACAGCCATCCCGTGAGGTCCGATGTGCGTGGTGGCGTAATCTCCGTATTGAAAGGTGCCACGGCGGAATTTGAAGCGGAAGTCGGGCGCAACCTTGTCGCAGCCAGCGTGAAAAATGTCCCGGCCACAGTAGAAGGCAATCGCGTTCGTCCGGCACCCGTGACCGTGTCAGAATCCGACGTCCTCGATTTCCGCTGGCGCGATGAACTGGGTTTGTCAGCCAGGGACGCGTTCAGCCTGAAAATCAACGCTGTCGATGATGCCGCGCCAGAGATCAGTTTCCAGCAACAGGATCCGCAGCAGGTTGTCCTTTCAACCGACACGATAACGTTTGATCTGCAGTCGCGTGATGACTTCGGCGTGAAGAACGTGGGACTCGAATGGAAGGGTTTACAGCATCCCGTGCAGAACCCAAATCCGGATTCTGGCGAGAAACTGGTGAAAGGCGGCACTCCGGAACAGGCTCGACTGACTGCCACCGCCACGTTCTGTGCTGATACGGACCACATCCGGGCTCAAACGCTTGAGCTGCGTTCTTATGTCGAAGACTACAAACCGGATCGCGTTCGCGTCTATTCTCCGGCGTATGTGCTGCATGTCATGACGCCGGATCAGCACGCGGTATGGATGATGAGCCAGTTGCGGCGCTGGGCGAGTCTGGCAGATGACGTGTATGAAGAAGAGATGCGGCTGCATGATGCCAATCGTCAGATTCGCCAGATGGATCCGGACCAGATGAACGCTCCGGAAACGCGGCGACAAATTGAACAGCAGGCGGATGCCGAAAAGGCCAACGGCCAGCGACTGACTGCCGTGACCGATCAGGGCGATCTATTGCTCAAGCAGGCCCTGCGAAACAAGGAAATGATGGTCGGTCACCTCGAAACATGGGCGGACGGTTTGCAGCGACTTCGTGACATTGCCGACAACCGCATGCCTTCCGTGGCTGATCTCCTCAGCCAAGGCGCGAAGGCACCTGGGAAGAAAGCGGCCGCGAATGCTCAGGCGAAATCAAAAACCGGTCCGCAGGCGGGTAATAACAAAGGAACTCAACCCGGCGAGCCAGGCGAAGCAAAGAAGAATGATCAGCCGCCGCAACCCGCGGTACCGAAGTTGACCGATACCGAATCCGGATTCAACAAGCAGAACCCAATCGCAGGTGAGAAGAAAGAAGCGAAAGCCGGCAAAGGCAAGTTTGGTTTGCCGACGACTGTGCTCCAGGGAGGGCCTCCTGCGGATGACAAGAAGCAACCTGAAACGCCGGCAGCAGTAAAGGTCGACGAGGCCGTTCAGGAACAAACAGATCTGCTGGCGGAATTCGAAAAAGTTCGCGAAGACCTGCAGAAGATCATGGACGATCTCGAAAACAGCACATTCGTCAAGCGTTTCAAGGCTGCGTCTCGAGAACAGATGGACGTCGCGACGGCCCTCAATCGCACGCTGTTTGACGGCTTCGGCGTGACCGGAGAATCTCTGGATCAGCATCAGAAAGATCAGTCAGGCCGCATTGCCGATCGTGAAGTGGCGCAAAGCCAGAAAGTGCGGGATATTCAGGACGATCTTGAGGCGTACTACGATCGTCGCAAAGAAGAAAAATTCAGGCGAATCCTGCAGGAAATGCAGGAGTTCCAGGTCGTCAAAAAACTGGATCAGCTGAGCGAAAAAGTGCGCATGAACCGCAGTGGCGATTCGATTGCTCGTGCGGAATACTATGGAGATACACTTGACCGCTGGGCGGAAGAGTTGGTGTCCGCCTCGAAGTGCGGGCAATGCAAGGGCTGCAAGGGTGACAGTCTGCCGCCCTCAATCGTGTTGGAAGTGATGCGAATTCTCGAAGGTGAAATGGACCTGCGCGAAGAAACACGATCGCTTGAGCAAGTGCGGGGAAACCTCGAATCAGTGGCTTACGCGGACAAGGCGGAACTCCAGGCCGATACACAGCAAAAGCTTTACAACCGCGCAGTCAATGTCGTGATGGACATCCGCGCGCTGCCGCTGGGAGAACAGAAGTTTGGCAAGGAAATTCAGATCATCTCGGCTGCTGGCGGAGCGATGAACGACGCGACTGATATCCTGGGTCGTCCGGATACCGGTCGTGAAGCAATTGCGGCGGAAACGGAAGCTATCGAATTGTTGTTGCAGGCCAAACGCGCGAATCCGAAAAGCGGCGGTGGAGGCGGTGGTTCAAATCCAGGTGGTGGCGGGACAGGCGATACTGATCGCGTCGCGCTGGAACTCTACGGCCCGGGCTCAGATCCGCTCGCGCAGATTGAAGCGCGCGGAGTCCAACAAGCAACGGGTACGACGAATGATCAGGTTCCCGCGGAATTCCGGGACGGCATTGATGCGTTCTTCAATGCGTTGGAAAGCAGAAAATAACTTGACGCACTGAGTCGAATTGCGATTTCTGTAGCTTGGACATTCTTGTCCGAGTGCTGGCCAGAGAGTGATCTACTGGCGAGTGATTGCTCGGTGGCAGTAACTCTGGAGCGATGGAGTGTTTTGGAAATCCGACGGACAAGAATGTCCATCCTACATCAGAGCGGCAAACCGTCCATCATGAAAAATTGTAAATGCCTTCTGGCGTGTATGGCAGCAACGCTCGTTCTCTCGCAGTCCTGCCTCTCGCAGGACTCGCAAGTTCGTTTCGGGACCGACGTTCCACAGGACGTACAACTGATCTACGAGCGAGGTCTGGAATGGTTGGCCAGCAATCAGACGAAGGAAGGCAACTGGGATGGGGGTGACAACGGTCCCGGAATCACCGGCCTGTGTGTGATGGCGTTCCTGGCGAGTGGCGAAGATCCGAACTTCGGGCCGTACCGCGAAAACATCCGCCGCGCCGTCCGCAGCATGATTCGGACTCAAGGCGAAGCCACAGGATTCTTTGGCGGCGGCGGGCATGGCAGTATGTACCATCACGGCTTCGCCATGCTGGGACTGTCGGAGGTCTACGGCGTCCTTGATGAAGATTCGTTGTGGGATGGTGACACCAACACCGAGGGCCGGCGCAGCATCGGAAAGTCGCTTGAGCTGGCTGTGCGTGCCACGATCACCTCTCAGAAAAACAATCAATGGAACGCCTGGCGTTATTCCCCTGAAGCCAGCGATGCCGACACGTCTGTTTCCGGAGCAGTGCTGATGGGATTATTGGCGGCACGGAATGCCGGTGTCAAAGTCCCCGATGATGGAATCGATTTGGCCCTTGAGTATTTTCGATCGATGACAACGAACCGTGGTGAAGTTGGCTATTCAGGAATTGGCGGCGGGGGTTCCAACAACCTGAAGTCCATTGCGGCTCTGGTGTTTGCCATTGGCAAACGGAAGAACCTGGCAGAATACAAAGCCGTGCTGCAACAAGTGACGGGCAATCTGGAAGTGGAAGAATACAGTTATCCGGAATATTATCGCTATTACACAGCTCAGGCACTGTTCCAGGGTGACTTCGAATCGTGGAATAAATGGAATCTGAAGACCGCCCGCCAGTTGAAGGATCTGCAAAGCGATGACGGCAGCTTTCAGAGTGGTCACGGGGCCGCGTACGGAACGTCAATGTCATTGCTGGCGATGGCGTTGAACTATCGCTTTCTTCCGATCTATGAACGGTGATTCGGAGCTTTGAATGAACAGATTCTGTGTTGCCGCAATCCTGATTCTCTCCGCCGTGCTGAATGCTGCAGCGGAGGATGCGACGCTGCACTGGAACAACGGCGACAGTCTGTCCGGCAAACTTTTGAAGGTGGATGAATCGTCGTTGACGTGGCAGTCGCCGATGTTCACTGACGCGCTGCAGATTGAATTGTCCTGTCTGGCCAATGTCAACTTTCCCGCAGGCGATGTGGCTGAGTCCGATGCAGCAGCATCCAGAATTCAGATGCGTAACGGGGATCTGCTGAACGGCAGGCTGAAAGCGATCACTGAGACCACGATGTCGTTTGAGAGTGCCAGATTCGGAGCCTTCGAAGTAACACGGGATCAGATTCTCAGTTTGCAGCGCGCGGGGAATTCCAGCGTGATTTATTCCGGGCTGCGAGGGCTGAAGGAATGGCAGGCCGCATTTCAAAGAAAGCAAATCCCAGATCAAGCTGTGAATTGGCCTGTTCCTCAGCGTCAGCCTGCAGCAGCAGAGAGCTTAGAAGCCGCCGACGACTCGATCTGGAGAGCACAGCCCGACGGTGCTCTGACGACGAAGAAATCTGATGCGGCCATATTTCTGCCTTTAGCGTTGCCGGAAAAGTTCGAGATTGAATTTGAAGTCAGTTCGACTAAGCCGGTCAGCTTTCTGATGGCGATCGGTCGTAATCCCAAGTACAGCCTCCGAATTGAGACGTGGGTCGATGTGCTGGTGGCTGCGAAGCACTCTTTCCAGCATCTGAAGACAATTGGCGAGCAGGATCTTTCAATCCACCTGTATGCGTTCGTAGATCAAACGACGCAAACCATGCAGGTCTATTCTGAGACCGGCGAAAAGCTGGGCGAGATCAATACGAACGGGCTCAAAACAGAAGCAGACGGACTGATGTTTCGCAACGGCGATTTTGACCTGAGCCTTAACCGGCTGCATGTGAGTCGCTGGGATGGCAAGACGCCCAGAATCGTGTCAGGTGAGAATTCTCGCATCGAACTGGCCGACGGTACTCTGCACTTTGGCAAGGTACAGGGATTCGATTCTGATAACGGAATTCTGACACTGAATGTCGGCGCAGAAACAATTGCTGTGCCCTGGTCAGATGTTTCATCTCTGATGCTTTCAGGTCAGTCGATGGCGGGAATTGCCGAGCACGGGAGTGCCTGGTTGAGCTGGCAGGACGGCGGATTCGTTTCGGGTTCCCTTGTTTCGGTCGACAACGGTATCGCGATATTCAAAGCCGGGTATTCGGCGGAACCGCTCAAATGCAGCATGGTCAGTTTGACGCAGTTGGGGCTGATTCGCGGGTCTGCAACTGATGAGAAAACGGCACCAACCAACGTCACGGCGGATCGTCTCTTCCATGAACACGGGACGCTGCAGGGTCGTCTGGTCGTGGAAGGTGCCGCGGATGCTCCAATTCAATGGACACCACTGGGTGGCCTGAATGCATCGACGCTTCAGGGAATCGAAAATGCGAGATTCGTACGCGCGACGGATGTGCTGCACCTGTCGGAAAACCCGGAATTGCTGGCCTCGTTTCCGGATGTCATTTATCTGAAAAACAATGACGTGCTTCCCTGCCGGATTGAAGGCTCCACCGAAGAAGGAATTCAACTCACATCGCCTCTTACAGAAGTCCGTTCGTTTACCCGTGAGCACATTCGCGCTGTCGAGCTTTCCGCAGCCGGCAGAATCCACCAAAGTGGTTTTAGTGCGGATGGCTGGAAGGGATTCAGCAGTAAGCAAGCGAAATCGGACCGAACATCACTGGTTTTTCGCGGAAACACGCAGTATTCCCATCCCGAAATCCTGACGGGCGACACCGTGCGATTTCGCCTGGAGTGGCCGAAACAATCCTGGGCATCGCTGACTGTTTCCCTGTTCGGCACGGGGCAACGCGATGACGAAGATTGCACGCATGTGGGTTTCAGTCTGCTGCCAAATCAAATACAGATTCTGGATCGCCCGATGCCACAGAATCAAATGATGGGAGTCAGGATGCTCGGTCAGCTCGGTCAGAGGGGCAACCAGGAAAATGGCGGGTTGGTGACGGTCAAAGATTCTCAGGTGGAGATTCAGCTTGTGGCGCGTGATGGAAACATCATCGTTTCTGTCGATGGAAAGCCAGCAAAGAGTATCAAGCTGAATCCCTCGTCATCAGGTCGCCGCGGCATTGCGTTCCATGCCAATGTGACGGCAGTCGGACGTGTGATTGTGAATGGACAGGTCGCGCAGCGTGCTGGTGATGGCGTAACTCTCTCGCATT
>JANOUN010001246.1:0-1899 GCA_031416875.1 Planctomycetota bacterium
CACAGCTTTGGCGTCTGCCACCGTGCGAAATCCACGGAGCACATCCTCAGCGACGGCTACCACATCCACGGGTTCGATGTGCAGTACCTGCTGTCCCGATTCGACGCGTGCCAGCTGCAACATTCCGAGAATCAGCTGCAGTAAACGCTCGGACTGCTCTTCAATCTGTTTCAGGAACCTTTCAGCCGCAGCCGGATCGGACAGCGCTCCACCAAGCAACGTGTCGGTACATGCCTGAATCACCGTCAACGGTGTCTTCAATTCGTGGGACGCGGCGCTGACAAAATCCCGCCGCATTGCTTCCAGCTTCCGCATTTCGGACACATCGCGGACAACCGCAACTGCACCCACATGAGGCCCCTTCAAAACAGGGACCACTACGAGCACCAGACTGGCATCTTCCCGAGACCGGCGATATTCCAGCGTTTCCATTTTCTGCGATTTCAGAGCGTCCTGAATTGTGTCCAGAAACGCCGGCACGCGGACTGCTTCGTACAGTCGGTTGCCAATGCCGATCACGCTGCTGATCCGCAGCAGCCGACGTGCTCCCGTGTTCAGAAACATAATCCGCTGCTCACGATCAATGGCGACAACGCCCTCAACCATTGAATCCAGTACAGCAGACAATAAGTCCGAGGATGAACGTGCTTCTCGTTCAGCCACTTCGAGCTTCGCGATGCGCTCCTCCCGTTCTTCCTCCAGGCGATGCAATGCTGTCGCAACCTGTCCCAATTCATCACGCCGCTCCGAAATCGACAGCAGCATGTCTTCCCGCTGAGTCCTCTCAATCGACTGGTCCAGATTGAGCGACATGGCCTGCAGCGGCTGGACAATTCCTGCGGCCACAAATGCAACGCAGAGAACTCCAATGATCCATGTAAAAATCGCCGCCTGCGCGGCCGCGGACCTTATGGCAGCGTGATTCCCCTGCAACGCTCCTGCTTCGATCACCGTGAGCAGCACACGAGGATGCTCTTTATCGAGCGTTGCGTCGAGAGCAAACGCCAGCACTTCCGGATCACCGCTCTGAAGGCGAATGCGTCTCATCGACTGACCGAAACGCAACGCCGACTGGACTACCGACTGCAGTGTGATCTCGACCGGTGGCTCATCTTCGGCAACGGTCAGTGTGCGGCACTCCCTATCGACCAGCCATAAGCGATATCCGTCGCGCTGCAGCATTTGCTTCCATGAGGCCAGCACATTTTCTGCATCTTCGCCAGCTTCCAGTTTCGTGCGAATGTTGCGCAACCGTGTTTGCACCTCCTGCGTCTGCTGAGTAACCGCTTTGCTCGATTGCCCGGTATTCAATGCCACAAGCAGTCCGATCAGGGCAAGCAGCGACAGAGCGGCGTAGAGCCCCACAATCTTCAGAAAAAGCTGCGACCTGATCCACTTCACGCATCACCATTCATAACTAAAACGGCTGTGTCGTTGATTCGTCTCGCCGTCGCCTGGTAACTCGCGAAACGGTCTGCCAGATCTTACCAACCGTCGCTCGACTTTCCGTTAAACCCGTCTCAGACTTTCAGAAGTTAACAATCCGTCCAACAATCTTTCCTGTAATCGATCTTCACAATCTCGACCGGACGAATTTGGACGATTCAAGATTAAACCGCGTTCAGAATGAGATGCGGAGTATTCTGTAGGGTGTGACAAGCGAGCATCGCGAGCGCGGGCACACCGAGGATTCAGAGGAAACGTGGTGTGCCTTCGCAGCTTGTCAGCTGCTTGTCACACCCTACGAATTTCAAAACTCCGGATGCCATTCTGAACCTGGGTTAATTGCCATAATTCCATGGATCCGAAAATACCCAGATTCCCTATTTACTCAAATCTTGTTGACGGAACTCAGACTGGAACTATGTTTCCTCATCTGCCGCTGACGGCGATGCGAAC
>JANOUN010001247.1:0-2810 GCA_031416875.1 Planctomycetota bacterium
CAGTCGCGGTGATCGCTCGGCAGCATTGATTGTCGAGTTCATCTACGGTGCAGTTGCCAGCACAGAGGCGGGCGTTTCCGAAGACACACTGCGAAAGGAGATTCTGCCACTGTTCCGCGCTCTTGATTTTCAGAAGCCGGAATCAACGACCGCTGAGATTAAGTTGCTACTCGGTCCTGAGGTCAAGGGCAACAGCCCAGATGTTACGACCGCATTGATGGCGGAGGCCATTCAGCGATTTGGGGGGAACCTGGCCTCTGATCCGAGTGTTGCAAAACGGTACGCCACCCTGTTGGATGAGACTGCGGGTACGTCAAAGTTTATTCAACTCGTAAAGAGATTTGGCTTTAACGAGCGACTGCCTGATGTTTTGAAACTAGCGCAAAACAAACCAAACGAACAGATTGGAGTTGAAGCCATCACGGCTCTGCTGGAACTCAAACAGTGGGAATTGATAGGTAAAGCATTGCGAAGCGATGATGCCGCAACTGCAATCGCAACAGCTGACGCACTGGGCAATTCACAGAACGGCGCAATCAGCGGCCTGCTGCTGCCGGTTGTGAAGAACCCAGAGGTCAACATTGACGTTCGCCGAGCAGCCGTGAAAGCAGCTTCGAAGGTCAACAATGGAGCTGAAGAACTTGTGAAGCAGGTAGACGCGAAGACTCTCGATCCGGAGCTGGAGCAATCCGTTGCGGCGGCGCTGCATAGTGCTCCATCGCGGGAAGCCCGTGCAGCCGCGCAGCGGTTGTTCCCGCTGCCTCCGTCAAAGGACAACGTGCCGACGTTGCCCATCAGCGAACTCACGAAACTGGAGGGGAATCTGCCCAATGGACGGATGGTGTTCTTCTCAACCGGCACCTGTCACAAGTGCCACGTCGTGGACGGCATGGGCCGGGAGATCGGGCCGAATCTGACGGAAATCGGCAGCAAACTCAGCCGCGAAGCAATGTTCGAATCGGTGCTCTACCCCAGCGCCGGCATCAGCCATAACTTCGAAGGATGGACGGCCGTGCTGACGTCCGGCACCACGATCAACGGAGTACTCATCAGCAACACCGACGAAGAAGTCAGCATCAAGACTGAGGACGCTCTGGTGCGAGTCATCAAAAAATCCGACATTGAAGAACTGGTCAAGCAAAAGATCAGCATGATGCCCGCTGACCTGCAGAAGACCATGACGACTCAGGAACTTGCGGACGTCGTCGAGTACATGCAGTCGCTGAAGAAGAAGTAGGCGGTGTATCCCGCAGGACGGCCTGAGAAGGCCGTCCTGCGCGGGCCTCAGTAATCATCATCCTCAATTTCAGGTTCGATGGTTGTGGCAACAACCTGCTGCCACCGTTCCGTGACTTCGGGACTTGCACCCAAACTGGAAAGCAAACTGGCCACATCTCCACGTTCCGACTTAAGTACCGGGAACGCAAGCAGCAATCGCCATACGTCCGCCGTAGCTGTCATTGCCTTCGGAGTATTGGCGCGGCTCACCATGCTGATGATTTTTCTGGCGACAAGTTCTGTGGGCGTCAGGATCTTCAAGCCGCCCACGGACTGGCACGCGGGAAGATTCTTCTCCTGGCGAACATCAACAAGATGGCGGTTCTTAGGCTTTCGCAACTGATAGACCCTGAACCCAACACCCGAGGCAACTTCACGAATTCGCACCGCAATTGTAAACGTTTCCGCGAGATGCATGCGAATTTCTTCTGCAAGTGCTGCGGCGTCACTCGAAATCAGGTCTATGTCCTGAGTCATCCGTGGCGGTTCGACATAGGCATTGACCGCCTGCGCCCCATAAATTGCCAAATCGTCTCGACCTTGAAGGAACTGCAGCACAGAGTCGTGGATCGTAGCCAACGGCAATGATTCAGACATGGCGAATTCCTGAAGTGTTAATGAACCATCGCCCACCATTGGAGACTTCTATCTGTGAAGGATGTGAATCGCATCATTCTCGCATTTTCCGACGTATGCCGCTCGACTGTGGGGAGTTGCTTTTGTTCGGCACGGATTCATCGAAGGCCGTTTTTTTCTACCGGCCACCGTAGTCGATTAACCGCGCCAGTTCAGAACGCATTTCTGAACGATGCACGATGCGATCAACGAAGCCGTGCTTCAGCAGAAACTCGCTGGTCTGGAATCCCTCGGGCAGCTCGATCTTGCACGTCGCCTGCACGACGCGCGGGCCGGCGAAACCGACCAGAGCACGCGGTTCGGCGATGATGATGTCACCCAGCGAAGCAAAGCTCGCAGCAACTCCACCCATCGTCGGATCGGTCATGACGGAAATGAACAGCCCGTTGGCCCGACGAAAACGTGCCAGCGCGGCGGAGACTTTGCCCATCTGCATCAGCGACACGATGCCTTCGTGCATTCTTGCCCCGCCACCCGAACCACTGATGATAATCAGCGGCAGCGACAGTTCGGTGGCTTTCTCCACGGCCCGTGTCAGTTTTTCACCGACAACAGAACCCATGCTGCCCATGATGAATGCAGAATCGGTCATGGCGAACACGAGCGGACGGCCACGCATGTAACCGCGTCCCACGGTGCAGGCATCTTTCATGCCCGTCTTTTTCTGTTCGTCGATGATCCGTTCTTTGTAGCTCTTGCGATCCGTGAATTCCAATGGGTCGCCGGACGTCATTTCGGCGTACCATTCTTCAAAGCTGTCCGGGTCCAGCAACTGACGAATCCGCATCGCAGTCGGAACGTAAAAGTGGTGTTCACATTCCGGGCAGATATTCAGATTCTGCTCAACCTGCTTGCGAAAAATGGTCGCACTACAACCGTCGCAACGCAGCCACAGA
>JANOUN010001248.1:0-25713 GCA_031416875.1 Planctomycetota bacterium
ACGAACGACAGCCAAAGTATGGCGTCAGTCGGACTCGCGCGCACGATTTGTCGAGGTTTCGACAAAGTGCTGTGTCCCCCGTTGGTTCACATCTTCCGCCGTCGTAAATCCTGTCGAGGCGGACTGTACGGCACTGTTGTAGACTGAATTTGCAGCCGCCATTCCCGCAGTAAACGCGGCATCAGTAGCTGCGGTCGCGGCATCATACGTGGCCGTGTGTCCGGCGATCGCCGTATTCATCGCGGTCATCAGCGTGCTGATCGCGCTCTCATATGTGGACGTGGCCGCTGCGAGCGTGGCGGTCGCTGTGGCATTGGCCGCCGTGATCGCCGTATTGAATGTGCCTGAAAGCTGAGTAGCGCCTGTTGTGAGCGACTGCTGATTGGCGGCGGCACTTGCGGTCGCCGTTTGATTCACCTGCGTCATGCTGGTGTTGAAACTGGAGTCAACTCCCGTGATCGCAGATTGGAGCGTCGCGGTCGTCGTCTGCATTGAGGCATTGAGCGCCGTCTGAGACTGAGCGGTGGCACTCGAAAACGTGGACTGTAATCCAGCGTTGCTTGCCTGCCCGGCCGCTAAGGCCGTCGTGAATGCCTGCTGCGCAGCAAGTGCGGCTGTGGTGGAGAGCAAGTTGATCCCCAACGTTGATGCCGGTGTTCGTCGTGAGCAGGACTCGCTCTTCAAGCCTTTCCAGACAGGCCACATGCCCCCCCCACTCATCTTTCGTCGTCGTCCAGATGTGGTCGATCAGTAGTGGCAGTGATCGTATGACCTCACGGGGCAGTTGTCAATGAAGTCCCTGTCGCCTCACCACGCCGCAGGATCCAGGCCGTAGAAATCGCGAAGGACATTGTAGGCCTCTGCATGATGCAGTTTCAAATCGCCCGGACGCTCGAAGAATGTTTCAGTGATCACGGCGAAGAACTCCGCTGGATTCGTCGCGCCGTAGCAATCGATGAATCCGTGATGTCGGCGACGGCAGTTTTCGACAAGGCGATCGAATTCCGGCCCGAGGACCGACACCCAGCGGTCATGTTGTGTTTTGGTTTGCAGCGGCGGCGTTCCGTCGGTGATGTGCCCGTTCATCATATCCAGTTGGTGAGCGAACTCGTGCAGCACCAGATTGTGGCCGGGAGTTTCCCTGCGTCCGCCAGCTCTCGCATCCGCCCATGACAAAATCACCGGGCCACGCCACCAGGCTTCTCCCAGTCGAGGCTGACCACTTTCAAGTACCAGCCCGGTACCGGAATCGTGTGCTCCCGGAGCGACATAGCCGGTTGGATAGACAAGAATCGACAGCACATGATCGAAGTACAGATCTTCATCCATTCCCACGACCATCAGGCAGGCCTGAGCCGCGATCGTGACTTTGATTTCGTCGGTCATGACCAGCCCGCCACAGCCTTCCCAGTTCTTTTCCGCAACAAAGATCCGGACCAGTCGCCGCAGTCGTTGCTGCTGCTCGTGAGTCAGCTGACGATCAAGCACGACATTGTCGCGGATCAATTCGTTCCAGCTGTCCGGGAACGGCGTCGCCAGGATTCTGGCCCGGCGGCGCTTCTTGAACCAGTTAAAGATCATCTCGGTGGATTGGCTTTACAGAGAACGGGGACTGAATTGAATCATGGTTGCTGGATTCTAAAAGAATCGTTGCCACAGCGATGGTCGCTTGTCAAACGCCCGATCAGCGCCATGATACGTTGAGTTTCCTTGGGAGTTATGGAATATGATTCAAAACGCGTTCGCTGCGGCGATGGTTTTCTGTGCTGCTGTTGTCCAGCATGCTTCGAGTTTTGCGCAGAACGATGGCTCACCGGAACTCCGGGTGATGAGCTTCAATATTCGGTATGGCACGGCCAACGACGGCAAGGATCGCTGGGCCAATCGTCAGGAACTGGTCGTCACGGTCATCAAAGACTTTGCCCCCGATCTGATAGGGACTCAGGAGACACTGCCGTTTCAGGCGGCGTACATTAACGAACAGCAGCCTGAGTACACGTACATCGGCTGGTCGCGGGATCAAAGCGAAAACGGCGAACAGTGCGGGATCCTGGTGGGCAAGGAACGCTTTGAGGTCCTTGAGTCCGGCCAGTTCTGGCTGAGCGAAACGCCAGATGAAAAGTTTTCGAAGAGCTGGGATTCGTCTCTGCCGCGTGTGGTGACATGGACTCGATTGAAGGACAAGAAGTCGAATGGCAAATCAGCGGACGGTCGCGAGTTTCTGTTCGCCAATACGCATTTTGATCATCAAGGATCGGTAGCCAGAAAACAGTCGGCGATGCTGTTACGGCGTCGGCTTTCAGAAATGGCTCCGAAGCTGCCGATCATCGTCACGGGCGACTTCAACTGCGATCAGGAGTCGGAACCGTATCGGGAGCTACTGGGAGGAAAGTTGTTGGCAGATTCGTTTCGAGTTTTTCACCCAACGCGCGAAGTCAATGAGGGCACATTCCACGGTTTCAGCGGCACGCCGGGCGCAGCACGGATCGACTGGATTCTCGCGACCGAACAATTCAAACCGACAAAGGCCGAGATCGATCGCACGCATGCTGACGGTCGCTATCCGTCAGATCATTTTCCCGTGTCGGCCGTGTTTCAGTGGCAGAAATAGTCGCGAAACAGCAGGCCCGAATGCTGGAAGGCCCGCTTATCCCTTTGCAGAAGAGTTGCTGAAGACATCCACGGCGGCGAACTTGCCTTTCAGGATCGGCTCCGCTTCGCACTCGAACCAGTTCTGGATGACAGCCGCATAGACCTGACGAAAGTCGGTGTGGTGTCGCAGATCGCCGTCCTGCAGATCGTTCAAACTCGGAAGTTTGCCAATCAGGCCCGACTTGACCGCTGCGCCCGCCATGAACATCGGTCCGGCGGTTCCATGATCTGTTCCCGCGCTGGCGTTTTCTTCGACGCGACGCCCAAACTCACTGAAGCACATCATCGCAACACGATCGGACTGCTTCAACTGATCGATGTCATCCAGAAATGCCTTCACGGAATCTCCCAGTTGACGCAGCAGGCCGGCATGCGCGTCCGGCTGTTGTGAATGTGTATCAAAGCCGTTCAGTGTCACGTAGTACACTGATATCTTGAGACCTGAACCGATGAGTTTGGCGACTGTCTGCAACTGTTCGCCAAGTCCGTTTTTCGGATACGTGACGCTCGATGAATAAGACTTCACGGATGAACTCAATCGTTCGCTGGCGGAAATGGCGGAGCTGGTGCTGGACTGCACGAAGTTGAGTAAATCGTTGCCTTCACCCCGCCGGGCATCTGCCAATTCCTGCACGGCCTTGCGGAACTGAGCGTCTTCGGTGCCATGCAGGCGAAACTGTTCAAGCGATCGAATCGATGGCACACGCACCTTGCGTGACATCAGCGCGAACGGTTGCTTGTCGTATCCAAGATGCAATGCGGTCGGATCGCCCCCAGCCGTTTCTGCCGTTTGTTCGAGCAGGCGACCCAGCCACCCGTCGGTACGGTTTTCATCCTTTCGCTGACAGGTGTGCCAGATGTCCATGGATTCGAAATGCGAGCGGTTGGGATCGGGATAGCCCACACCCTGAATGATTGCCAGTCGTCCGGCTTCGAGCAGATCGGCGAAACCTCGCAAAGAGGAATGAAATGCCAGGCCATCACCGATCTCCAGCGAATCACTTTTTGCAATCGCCAGCTTCGGGCGGAGCTTGCGATACGTTTCGTCGCCGACAGGAATGACGGTGTTCAATCCATCGTTGCCGCCCTGAAGTTCGATGACGACCAGAATGCGTTCCGATTGGCTCTGTTCCGCAGCCGCCTGCAATGCGGACGGCGCGAGACCACCGAACGTAAGGACGGCTGAACCGGCAGTGGAGGATCGAAGAAATCTGCGTCGTGAAAAGTGGGACACGATGATGGTTCCTTACGAGAATTTTCTGGATGACTCAAATTCGCAGATTCTGCTGCAATCAGCGCTGTTCGGTATCTAATCCCGATTCGTCTTCGTCCCAAAACTCTGACTCGTCGTGCATGTCATATTTGCGGGCAATATTCGGATCGTTTGTAACGAGCCGCACGTAGTCATCCGATGGTCCGCCTTGCAGGTCCAACGTGACGCCATCGTCACGCATCTTTCCAAGTGTGTCGGCAGCGTCTGGCAGACTCGCGATTAGGTCTTCAATGGATTCAGCCCTGCCCGTGAGAGAATTGATACGCCAGACGCGAATATACCGGCGTTCGTTTCCTCGGCTTGCCTGCCACAGTTCCAGAAACTTCGCCTGCACATAAGGATTGAGTTTGCTGCCGAAGTCTGAGGGAAGTGACAGCAGTTTAATCAACTCCTGCACATCAGCCAGATCTTTCATCCGATCCGCTCCGGTCATTCCAGACGCCAGCTTGAGTTCGACAATCGCTGAGAGACTCAGGAACTTAATACCGTCTCTGAACTCAGCCACTGTATCAGGAGCCGGGAACGAAACTGGTTTTTCTTTTCCATCGCCGGGATATCCGCCCGTCAGCAGAAACTCGATGCGTACCCCGGAAACCGTGTCGCGCAGGTTCTTGCTTTTCTCAAACAATGGCAGATAACCACGCCCCCGCAGGTTCTCGTGAATTCGCTTCAGATCCTGCGACGTGACGAGAATATCGACGTCTTCCGTGAATCGTCGAAAGCCATGTTGAAAAAGGGCCATCCCTCCCGCAACCGCGTACGGAATTTTCAATTCGTTGAGGCGGTTACATATCCTCTGAAGTGTCGTGTGAACTTCACTTGTCTCATCAAAATGGCGACCTCCTTCGCTCATCGCCCACCTCGAATCCTGATTGAGACGCTGTTCATAGTTTGGACTTTGTGTATCAAGTGCTGAATTAATCATGACTTGCTTCCCAATTCCGTCGCTGAATTTGCAAGAATTCAGAGCCTCCCTGAATTCTTGCGAATTCAGCTACATTAGATTCTGTTCTGCCGCTCGCCCTATCCAAGCTGGAATTCGGGTATTGTACACAGCGCATGCAGTCCTTCGATCAGACTGCCATCGCTGCGGGATTTCATAAGCGATTCCACCCGCTCCTTGGCCGCTTCCGGAACCGGAACAGCGAAGAGCACGGTTTCAAGGTAGTCAATGATTGCTCGCGGATTGGTGACTTTCATAGCTGCCAGGTACTGTTTGAGCGTCGTCTTTCCAAACCGCGTCTTATCGTTGGTGATGAGCGTGCGGACAAGATTTGACCGTCCCAGCAGCGTGGAGGAATTGATCCATGTGCGGCCTCCATCCCAGCCCTTGACGCTGGGTGGATACAGGAGTCCCTGGCCGAGCGTCAGCATTTCTTCGGCAAGGTCAAAGGCGTTTGTGGAACCTTCCAGACTCCGCAGCAAACCGACGGCCAGTTCGACCGGAGATCGGACTTTTCGTCCGACCGCGTGCGGCGAATAGAACAGGTTGCTGGTGAAGATTCGTCGGAGCACGGGCTGAATCATCATGCCGGAATTGCGCAGTTCCATTGCCAGCGGAGCGATTAATTCAACCGTCGGCGCTGGTTCATCCATCACAAAGAAGCGTACCAGCTTTGTGGCAATGAATTCCGGGGCGGACTTTTGTGCCAGCACAATTTTCACGCCCTCTTCGCCGCCAAAGTCTCCGGTCTGGTTGAGGATCGTCTTTTTGCCGTCATCGTGCTGATAGCGATTGAAACGAAATTCATTGCGACGAATTTCCCAGCCGGTGAAGCACCTCGCCAGTTCGCGAATATCCGACTCCGTATAATTCCCTTCACCCAGACAGAACAGTTCCATGATTTCGCGGGCGTAGTTTTCGTTGGGATGCGATTTGCGATTCGTCGCGGAATCGAGATACACGAGCATTGCCGGATCGCGTGAAATCTCCAGCAGCAGTTTCGAAAAGTCACCAAACGCAAACGAGCGAAGCAGTTCATTCTGTGTCAGCATCAATCGTCCGTCAGCAACTTTTTCGGCGCTGGTCGCGAAGTGCCCGTGCCAGAAGAGTGTCGTTTTTTCCAGCAACTGCATCGGCGTGCTGAGCATTCGATACGCCCACCAGGCAGAGAGCTGTTTGACGTTTCCCGTCGCGATCGCCGCATTCGACAGCGATGTCATTTCGGCACGGAATGATTCCGGTTCCGGCCCGTTCAATAACTCATCTACAACAGCCGCCGACGTTCTTGCAGCGGCCGCCGTCAACTCATCCTGTGTGGCCCCGAAACCGGCTCGCCGAAATAAATGCGCGGCCGTGCGAATGTTCCACGGCGTCTCTGAATCCGGCTGGAACTCGGACCAGGCCCAGATGGGATCGATGATTTCGTTCATTGCCTGGTCTCTCGCAGAAATATCCGGGTGGACATCGCCTTTTCGCCCTGCACGCCGCCATATCAGGGGAAATTCGCCTCATCCCCGCATATTACAATGAATTGGGGTTGCCTGAGAAGCCGCTTGACAAAGCACAGTAGTTTACTGTAAACTGTTCACAATGCTTCAGTTGCTGCACATCTTGACTGCCGTGACGCTCGTTTTCCCGATGGGACTGCTTGAGAGTTCGGCGTGTTGGAAAGAATGTTCCAGTTCAACCTGCGTCCTTGAGGATGCCCCCTCAGAAGACTCGGAATCGATTTCACGCCTTGAGATCGAAAAGCATGGACTGTTGCTGGATCTGCTCCATCCGCCGGGATTTGCCTGTCGGGTGTCGTGGAATTCTCCGCTCACTGAATCGCGTCTAGTCGATCGTGAATGCGTCGAGATGCGGGGTTGTCGCCCGCCGCCGCTTTGCCGCGTTGCGTAAATTCAGTGGACTCTGCCACTTTTGGCCGTGAATCTGCGTTCTTGTTGTTTATCCGCAGATCAATGGCATGCGCGACCTCTGATCGCACGCAGCTCTCACCGCAGTACTGTTGGCCGGTGCCTCCGGCTTTGGGTCAATTGACTTCATCAACAGACCGTTTGCGGTCTGTTGATTGAGTGATTTTTGGGGCTCATGATCATACCAACCCGAAGCGCCAGCGAGGAATTCAGCCGTTTCTGCCTCGCTGGCGCTTCGGGTTGGTATGAAATCAACACCCCGTTTGCGCCGTTCCGCTCACGAAAAATCTCTTCATCTGATTGACACTTATGTCCGTAACGACTCAGGAATCCACGGAACAGCTTGTCCGCAGATTGGCAGAACTGCTGCCTTTGCAGGGACCCATCACGGCATTCGCATTTCTCAACCCGCTGCACGGCATGGAAGATCAGCCCTTTATCGAAGCACTGCGGCAGGTCGGCGACGTATTCGGCTGTGAACCATTCCTTCCGGAAGGGTCTTATCGCGACAAGATGGCGCGAGGACGCATTACGGTTGACGATCTGAATGAAATCCTGGGCGAGGAGTCGGGATTTGACGGCGATCACAAGGTTGCGGGGCTGATCCGTCATGCAAGTCTGCGGCTGAGCATGCTGCAGCATTCCATCAATCCGGGAGCTGAACACGAACTGCGCTGGATGATTGCGGAAACGGATGCCATTCAGAGATTTCGCAGTGAGATATCTCACAGCGTACGGGAACGTATGATTGACGCCACGCGTCAATGGGTCTCAAACGAGTTCCCGGTTTCCGCGGCTGCGTCGAGGCCAGATTCTGCAGAAGAGCTCATGGATGTCGTGCAAAACGCTGTCCCGCGCACAATGCTCGGTGGATCAGCGGAACTCGACGAAACCGCGTGGGAAAGTGTGAGTCTGGCACTGCTGTGGCGACTTTTGCGGACACGCATGAAGCAGACTTCGAACGGTTGCCGGGGCCGTGCGCCGCTGGTTCGCCACCGGGATCTGCTCCTGGCAGCCTCCAGCGAAGACAGTGACGAGTTGGTGCATGAAGTGCTGATTCGGTTTTGTTCCGTATTCCTTGACCAGGGATATGCGCACTGGAAACTTCCAAATCGCAGCGTCGGGTTCTTTCGTGCGTTTCTCTTACTTTTCAGTTCGGGCGGTTTTTTTACAAAACGCTGGCTGCGTCCGGTTGCCACGGAAGTGCAACGAATTCAACAGACTGACATGACCGCCCTGGAGTCGCTGGAAGAATCCTTGTCACTGCTGGGTGTCGCACCGCACGAAAAGGCGAGTTTCGTGCGGGCTTCACTGCTGGCACTTCGTGGCTGGGCAGGGATGATCTGGCAAACGGAAGAACGTCCGGATCGCGTTTACATCCCGTCTCGACACGGCACGCTGATTGAGTTTCTGGCCGTCCGTTTGATTCTGGAGCGATTCGCCCTGAAATGGCTGTCGCGAGAAATGCTGAATTACACTGGTTCACTGGATCGCTTGCGAGAATTCATCGGAACTCGGCATTCGGAAAAAGACGTGGCCGTCACTGTCGAACAACGTGCTTTTCCGATCCTGCAACTGGCTCAGTTGCACGGCTGGACGCCACAGTCGATTGCGGAACTTTCAGATGCACAGTGGCAGGAGCTTGTTCACGCCGTCGAAAAATTCTCGCCATTCGAACGGTGCCGCGTGTTCCATCTGGCCTTCGAGCGGAAACTGATGCGTCACGCGCTGGATTCCATCGCGATTCGCGCGAGCCAGCCGCGGATTTCTCCGAAGGCACCGCAACTTCAGGTCTTCACCTGCATTGACGCCCGCGAAGAGTCCTTCCGCAGGCATCTCGAAGAAGTGGCACCGGACGTCGAAACATTTGCGAACGCGGGATTTTATGGTGTCCCGATGTATTATCGTGGTGCCGGTGAAGCGCACTATACCGCACTGTGTCCGATTGTCGTTCAGCCGAAGTACTGGATGGTTGAAGACGTAGTTTATGCGTTGACAGACTCCGGTCGGCAGCGAGCCCGTGCCAGACGTCTGCTGGGCACCGCAGAACACAGCTTCAATACGGGGACACGTGGTTCACTCACAGGTGCCGTGCTCACGGCGCTGCTCGGACCACTGTTTACGGCGCCGCTGGTCGGACGCATTCTGTTTCCGCGTCTGACGGCAAAGATGCATCGCACGGCGCGAGGGTTTGTGGCTCCGCCACCGATTACCCGGCTGCGGCTGGAGCGTCCGGAAGGAACGCCAGCGGGGCCACATGATGACGGGATCGGTTTCACGCTGTCCGAAATGGTCAACATGGCAGAACGCGCCCTTCGCGATATCGGACTGACGTCCGGCTTCGCACCGCTGGTCATCATTCTGGGACATGGTTCCGACTGTCTGAATAATCCGCATGAATCGGCGTATCACTGTGGAGCCTGTTCCGGAAGTCGGGGCGGAGCCAATGCCAGAGCCATGGCGGCCATGCTGAATGATCCGCGCGTGCGAAGGCAACTGCTGGCGCGCGGTCTGGATGTTCCTGAAGAAACACGATTTCTGGGAGGGCTGCACAATACGGCGACGGAGGCGGTGAAGTTCTTCGATCTGGAGTTGCTGCCCGCATCACACATGCGACAGCTGCATCTGGCAGTCGATATTTTTGGACGTGTGGCCGAACGCAATGCACACGAACGCTGCCGACGATTTGAAACGGCCCCGCTGGACTTTTCACCTGCAGAAGCTCTGCAGCATGTGGATGACCGCACGGAAGATCTGGCTCAGACGCGACCTGAGTACGGGAATTCAACCAATGCCGTCTGCTTTGTCGGCCGCCGCAGCCGAATCCGTGGCCTGTATCTGGACCGACGATCGTTTCTGATGTCTTACGATGCCAGTCAGGATACGGACCAGTCGATGATCCTCGCCCGCATTCTGGCAGCGGTGATCCCGGTCTGCGAAGGAATCAACATGCTCTACACGCTGTCCTCGATCGATACGCGCGGCTGGGGCTGCGGCACGAAGCTGCCGCATAACGTGACGTCGCTGCTGGGCGTCATGGACGGTGCTGCCAGCGATCTGCGAACGGGCTTGCCGTGGCAGGGCGTGGACATCCATGAACCGGTGCGTTTGTTGTTTATCATCGAAGCCACGCCTGAAGCCATGCTGCGAATTATGGACGAGAATCCCACCGTCAGTCATATCTGCCGGAACGAATGGGCCCAACTGGCTGTGCTGGATCCGAATTCCAGTCGCATCCAGCGATTTTTCAAAGGACAGTTTGTGGATTACCGACCGTCATCCTCTGAAATTGCGACGGCTGAAAGCTCGCTCGACTGGTACCGTGGTTGGCGCGACAACCTGCCGTTTGCGCTGATTCAGGGAAAGAGTGGATGTTAGTTTGCCGTTGTGAGCGGCACGGCGCTAGCCTCCGGTGGTTTCGTCTGAATTCCACATGGGCCAAGCTTCCAGCTTGGCAGGGTTTGAAGAAAAATCCTTGTTTTTGAACAGCAATGACAAGCTGGAAGCTTATCCCACTTTAAATCAAGAGACATCAAACTGTGACCGGTGGCTAGCGCCATTCCGCTCCATGTGAATTTCAAATCTCAAATTTCAAATCATAAGAATCCCCTATGTTAGTCCAATTCGCCGGAATCATGGTGGTCGTCAGCCCTGCAGCGTTGCTGGCAGTGCTGGGGCTGGCGACGCTGTTTCGCATTCCATTGAGTGAGCGCTCGGTCGCGAGATTTGCGCAGACTTCCAGCATTGTCGGGCTCATTGCTTCGCTTTGCATTCTGGCCTGGATGCTGACGATGAATATTCGTAACCTGCCGCTGGAACTGGGCGACTGGGTGTCACTGGAAAACGCAGTGACGGAAGTTGACCACGGGACGGCGCAGCTCCACGCTCCGGCAACCGACGAATTCGGCGACACGGAAGCCGCCGAAGTTCCACACGCCGAACACTTTCATTTTTTGCTGAAGTTTGTCTTTGACCGCCTGAGTGTTCCCTTTGCCATCATGTCCTTTGTCCTGTGCGGCGTCATTGGTGCGTTTGCATTTCGCTATCTGCATCTGGAAGAAGGGTACTACCGGTTTTTTCTGTTCTATTCGATCTTCCAGCTGGGGATGATCATATCATCGCTGGCCGGGACGATTGAGACTCTGTTCATGGGCTGGGAGCTGGTCGGACTTTCGTCTGCGCTGCTCGTCGCCTTCTTTCATGATCGACCGGCACCCGTCCAGAACGGCCTGCGTGTGTGGTCCGTTTATCGCGTGGCGGATGCCGCCTTTCTGATCGCCGCACTGACACTGCATCATTTGTCCGGTTCTGGTGACTTCGAAGGCCTGATGGGAAAAGGCGACTGGCCGGACGGACACGCGACGATCACCGAAAACCAGGCGCTGCTGGTAGGTTCACTGCTGCTGTTCGCCGCTGCCGGAAAATCCGCACTGGTTCCGTTTTCCGGCTGGTTGCCGCGTGCGATGGAAGGTCCGACACCGTCGAGCGCCGTATTTTACGGAGCATTATCGGTACACCTTGGTGCGTTTCTGCTGTTGCGTGTGAGTCCGTTGCTGGAACTGTCACCGATTCTGTGTGGCATGGTGGTGGCCCTGGGACTGATCACGATGATTTTTGCCGCGATGGCGGCACGAGTCCAGGCGGACGTGAAGAGCGCGCTGTCGTATGCGTCGTTGATTCAGGTCAGCATTATTGTCGTCGAGATCGGGCTGGGGCTGCCGCGTTACATCCCGCTGATTCACATCATTGGTCATGCATGTGTGCGGACGCTGCAACTGGTGCGCGCACCGTCGCTGCTGAAAGACTACAGCATTCTGGAGAATGCCCTGGGCGATCACCTGCCGGATTCCCGTTCTGTCTGGGATCGCAGGATGTCGCCAGGCATGCGCGCCCGTTTCTATCGCTTTGCGTGGGAACGTGGTTACCTGGATTCATTGCTTGACGATTTCGTCGTCAGGCCTTTCGTTAACATTTTTAAGTGGTCCGACCGCATGGAACGACGCTGGACCACATTTCTGTCCGGTACCAGCGAAACCCAGGTAACGTCCGATCGTGATACTGCGGAAACTTGAGGAGTGTTCCGTCTTCCATTCTTGGTGTTCAGTGTTCAGTGTTCAATAATCACACCGGAGCACCGTGACGCCAACGCTCAACCGCCAACCGCCAACCGCCAACTGAAAACTGAAAACGATTATGATCCCGGAACTTCACTTTCCCTGGCTGGAATTTTCGATCCTGCTGCCTCTGATCGGAGCAATCGCATGCGCAGTTCTGCCGAGTCAGCAGGCTGCGCAACGCGTGGCGATCGTTGTCAGTTCGCTGACGTTGCTGTTCACTGCCGGCGAATGGTACGACTTCAGTACCATGAACACGTTTCAGGCGCACGACCACTGGGACATGATCCAATGGATTTTTCGGCACGACTATTTCGTCATTGATGAACTGAGTGCTCCGCTGCTGCCGCTGTCGTCGTTGCTGTATCTGATGACGATTGTTTCGACACTGCGGACGAAACTCGAACGATTCTCGTTCAGGATGACGCTGCTTTCTGAATCGATCGTGCTGGCCACACTCAGCTGTCACAGTCCCTGGATGATTATTACGTTGCTGTCACTGGCCTGCGTACCACCGTGGATTGAACTTCGACGACGCGGTGCCTCGACCAGAATCTTCAGTCTGCACATGGGACTCTTCATTGCGCTGCTGGTGCTGGGCTGGAGTCTGAGCGATGATACTGCCGGGCCTCAGAGTGCTGAGTTGCTGCCTGCCGCTCTGCTCACGATCGCCGTACTGCTGCGTGCCGGAGTCGTCCCCGTGCATTGCTGGATGACGGACCTGTTTGAACATGCGTCCTTCGGAACGGCGCTGCTGTTTGTCGCACCCATGACGGGCGCCTATGCGGTAATGCATCTGGTGCTGCCCTTCGGTCCGTCCTGGGCGATGCGAAGTATCGCGGTGCTGTCACTCACGACAGCTGTTTACGCCGCCGGAATGGCGACCGTGCAGAAAGACGCCCGTCGGTTTTTCTGTTATCTGTTTCTGAGTCATGCTTCGCTCGTGCTTTCCGGTCTGGAAATCGTCTCCACAATCGGGCTGACGGGGGCGTTGTGTGTCTGGATCTCTGTCGGGATCTCGCTCGGCGGATTCGGGCTGACGCTGCGATCTGTTGAAGCACGCATCGGGCGCGTGAGTCTGGATCGTTATCACGGCATGTATGAGCACACGCCGACTCTGGCAGGCTTGTTTCTGCTCACGGGACTGGCGTCGATCGGCTTTCCCGGAACGCTGGGGTTTGTCGGGATGGAGTTGCTCATTGAAGGGGCGGTCGGCGTCTTTCCATTCGTCGGACTGGCCGTGCTCCTGGCCGCCACGCTGAACGGGATCGCCATCATGCGGGCCTACTTTCGGATCTTCACAGGGCGCCGCTTCCAGACCACTGCCATCCTGAGGTCTCGTTCGTCCGAACGATTTGCGGTGTTGGTAATGACGTTTCTGGTGCTGGGGGGCGGTCTGTGGCCACAGCCAGGCGTTGCCTCTCGTCATCATGCCGCCCAGGCTCTGCTCCGGTTACGCATGAATCCGGAAGAAATCATCGAACCAGACGATGATGCTCCAATGCCTGAAGCGGAAGAAGAGCATTCCGTACCGTCTCCTGATGGTATCGAGACTGACAAAAATGCCGTCGAATCGGAAGCACTGCTGCTTACGCCGTCAATCCAGGTTCGTGCGTTCTGTGACTCAATCCAGGTGCGAGGAGATCCTGCGCTGTGAATACAGATTTGTAGATATTGTCTTTTAGATCACCTGGTCGTGAACACAACTGAAGTCGCTGAACAGTGCTCAAACGGTTCCCAACAAAATCGGAGATAAGAAATATGAACGTTGAAAATCGAGTTCCCCGCGGTAACGCGCGGGGCTTTGTCCAGTACATGAAGGACGACATGATCTCAGGGCTGCTGGTCTTTCTGATCGCACTGCCGTTGTGTGTAGGGATTGCTTTGGCGTCCGGGTTTCCGCCGTTGGCGGGAATCTTTACCGCCATTATCGGAGCACTGCTGACCACCTTCATCAGCAATTCAGAAATGACGATTAAAGGACCAGCCGCAGGGCTGATCGTTATCGTCCTGGGCTGCATCGAGGAATTCGGAGGGAATGGGATGGCGGGTGGCTGGCTCCCAAACGACATGGCTGCGTACAAGGCTGCTTTGGCGGTCGGCGTCGTCGCTGCGGTGCTGCAGATTCTGTTTGGACTCTTCCGAGCCGGGATTCTGGGTGAATTTTTCCCCGGTACAGTGGTGCATGGAATGTTGGCCGCGATTGGCGTCATCATTATTGCGAAACAGGTTCCCGTCGCGCTTGGAATTACGGAAGCAAAAGGAGGCCCGCTGTCGCTCCTGCAGCAGATTCCGGAATTCTTTATGCACGCAAATCCGGCCATCGCTTTGATCGGGATTGTGAGCCTGCTGATTATGTTCCTCTGGCCACTGGTCCGAAGCCGTGTCGCGTTTCTGAAACCGATTCCCGCGCATTTGATCGTGCTGTTGGTGGCCGTCCCGCTTGGAATGGCTCTGAATCTGACTTCAGCCCACGAATACGAAGTATTCGACACTCATTACAAACTGGGGGAACAGTACCTTGTCAAAATGCCGAAGCAGATCTTTGGCATGTTTGACGAAATTCAGACACCTGACTTTACTGTTTTGAACGAGTTCAAAGCGTGGAAGTGGATTCTGATGTTCTTCATGATTGGCAGCCTTGAGTCGCTGCTCAGTGCCAAAGCCGTCGATTTGCTGGATCCATACAAACGAAAAACAAACATGAATCGTGACATGCTGGCTGTGGGCGTCGCCAATCTTGGGGCTGCCCTGGTCGGTGGACTGCCGATGATCTCGGAAATCGTCCGTAGCAAGTCCAACATTGACAATGGTGCCAAAACCCGCTTCGCGGATATGTGGCACGGGATCTTTCTGTTGCTCTGCGTTGGCCTGATTCCGACTATCCTGCACCTCATCCCGTTGGCCGCATTGGCAGCGATGCTCGTTTACACCGGAACTCGGCTGGCTCATCCGAATGAATTCTTCAACGTCTACAGGATTGGTAAGGAACAACTGCTGCTGTTTGTGGTGACGCTGGTCGTCGTTCTGGCCACCGACCTTTTGATCGGTGTCGCAGTCGGCATTGTCCTGAAAATGATTCTGCATATGGCGAACGGCGTTCCTTTGCGTTCATTCTTCAAAGCCTATGTGGAAGTTGCGGATGTCGATGAAAACACGAGCCTGATCACTGCCAAGGAATCGGCAGTCTTCAGCAACTGGATTCCTTTCAAACGGCAGATCCAGGAAATCGGACTGGTGCAGAAACGCAATATCATTCTTGATTTGTCGGGTGCCACACTGGTGGATGCCAGCGTGATGGAGAAACTTGAAGAGCTCTCTCATGATTTTGAACAGGAAGGCCTGAAACTGGAATTGAAGGGTCTGGACGATCTTCGCGCGTTCTCTCCCAGCGCACACTCCACGCGCAAACGTGGTCTCACGCCCGCAAGACGCCTGACGCTGGTCACTGATCCAGTACTGGCTGCGAAACTGACGAAGGAAATAATCCGGATGGGTGCCACGGGCTATACCGAAACACCTTGCTTCGGAGCCGGACGCCGCCTTGTCAGCACTGAAGATGCGACGCCACTGGAACAGATTCGCGTGGAAGTCATCATGCCGACGAAAGTCTGTGATCAGGTTCTTGATTACCTTCGCGTCAATGTGATTCCGCAGCATCAATTGACTGTGTGCGTGGAAACAGTCGAAGTGCCGAGGCTCACCTCGTTCATGAGTGAATTGGGCAAAGTGGAACCCCTTGCACATCATTGAGCATAAGTCATGTTGTGATCGCAGTTTTCAGTCTATCCGTAAGCGAAGTGATCGTGGCAGATCGATGATTGACAGATATGGATCTACAAACGCTGCGTTCGACCAGCTCTCTCAGACCGTAATACGCTGTCTGACTCTAAGAGCCTCGTATTCCCGTCGTTACTGCTCTTTAACCGCGTCATCTGCGGCCATTTCCAGTTGTTCAAGTACGGCCACGACTTGTTCGTGTCCTTTGCGAGACTGACGCACGATGAGGCGATTTCCGGCGATGCTCAGCTTGCCGCCTTCGCCGTCGATCTCAAACCAATGGCACGGTGGCCCGGTCAGGTCCTGAATTGTTCGGATCAAACCAGCTTCCCACGTGATGACTGCCTCCTGTTTCGCCTGTTGGGTCATTGATTCTTCAGGTTGCGGTTTTGAGGGTCGTGTTTTCTTCTTTCGTGGTGTCGCCGGAGCGATGCCACCACCGCCCATGCCACCACCGCCAAATTGTGATGGTTCGAAAACCACACTGAAAAATCCGCCGCCACCGCCTTGCGGCGCGCCATCCGAATCCCAGGTGCTGACCGTCAGTTGCGAGATTTCTCGCAACTGTGAGATATCGTAACTCCGCAGAAACATGTTCTCATCGGCCTCTGCGGCGCTCATGGTGGTGATCAAAAGCAGCTCGTCTTTCGCGATCCAGGTCAGTGCCGGATCAGTCTGCGAAAGGACGTGGTCAAGAGCACTGCCGACGGTCATCAGTCCTTCCGGGATCATGATATCACGGATGATCACGTCCGAAAGCACGATCGAATCATTGTTGAGTTCCATCACATCAGGCCTGATCACAATCGGACTCTCCTGCGACTCGGACAACGTCACGGACAACGTTTCCAGAATATCCGTGAGTGGGTTCTCGCCGGGAAACTCCAGATTGGCGACGCGCTCTGTCTGCATCAGTTCATTCAATCGTCGCTCCGCATCCCGTTCAGAACGCCGGGAAAACTCGGCCGCCGCGCCGGTCAATGGACGACGTGGTTTTGCGGCGGGCGATTCAGGTGCTGGCTCATCGGTCGGCGTTGTCGCAACAACCGCATCCTGAAAAGCGTCCAGATGCGTCATTCCCCAGAGTCCGGTGGCCACAACCAGCCCTGCCGCGATAGTCAGCCCTATTTTGCTCATGAGAGGAATTCCAGTTGAGGTGAGTAATTTCATGTTGCTGCGTAAAAACCGGAGAATCTGCCAAATTCGCTGAAAATGATGCGTGTTGAGGAATTCCAGTACCTTGGACATTCATGTCCGAGTTATGCACCAGACAATCCTCCACCGACGATTGACTGTAATTGTACGATGCATCTTCTCGTGGGAAGAATTGCCCGGTGATACGACGGACATGAATGTCTATCCTGCTCAACGCCTTAACTTTCTTCCCCGCGCCACACCACTTTGGAATGGCTCATCAAATCGTGCAATGCCTTCTTGTCCGCACGGAAAAAGCACAGCAGAAATCCGATGTAAAATGTCAGCGCCGTAACAAACGCCGAAGCGGCGCGACCGATGGCCTGCTGACGGGTCATGGGCTTGTTGTCATCCCGCAGCGCCATCAGCCCGATACTCGCTTTCCCCAGCGTGGCCCGCGATGCACCCGATTCCATTGATGCGAAATAAAACCCCGCCAGCAGCAGTGAAGCGATGATTTGTACGCCCAGTTGCAGAAAGGCTGCTGCGCCCCAGCCGTAGAAACTGAACAGCAGGCCAAAGAGTGTTCCGATAAATCCGCCCACCAGTCCCAGCAGATTCACGATGATCAGGTCGATCATGTAGGCCAGGAAGCGAGGTCCAAAGCCTGCAGTTTCCAGATCGGGAAACTCATTCACGAGCGACAGATCTGGTTTGAAGTAGACACCATACAGTCCGACCACCCGCATCATGAAAACTGCAGGAAACGACATCAGACCGCAGATGATGAAGAACAGCAGGAAACAGAACGTGAATACCAGTGGCATCTGGTAGAACAGGAATTGAAAGTTCCCTTCTCCCATATCCATGATATTGGCTTTTGCCCATGCCAGAAACGCGGCTTCCTGCTGCAGCAGCCATGCGATAATCTGGCGGCCTGCCACAATCATCGTGATGGCCACTCCCAGCGGGACCAGGAAGACCATCAACAGGTTGAGTACCAAGATGTACATGGACGGCTTCAGAGTCTTGAAGAAATCCTTTGCCATCCACCACAACAGCCATCCGCGATATTGGTAATTCTGGGTCATGTGAATTACAGCGGCTGGCAGCACCATCAGCGGAATCAGCATGAGGACGCAGGTCACAATGCCGGAGGCCATGGGGCTGAATATCCCGAGGACCCCTGAAATCCACAGGAAGGGCATTAAGAGCACCGTAGGCCAGACGTAAAAACGAAAGCCCATCGTCAGATTGCCAAAGAAGTCCATGGGAAAACGCTTGATGCGTTTTTCACCGGCCATTGTCACTTTTGTGATCGTGACCGCCAGCGTCCAGGCCCAGCCGCCAAAACCCAGCTGGAACACGACCGTCAGAAAAATCCAGAACGCCGACGGGGGCTCAAACCACGGCTGCACATGCGGCGCACGCAGTTTGATCACCTGGCCGGCGGTCGTGTAGTAGGTCCCGTCATAAACGGCCTTTGAGCCTTTTTCCTTCGGCACAGTGACTGTCAGGACGTTACCTTCGATCTTGATATTGGTCTTGTCTGCTTTCGCGCTTTCCATGAGTTCGGCTGAGCGTGCCGTGACGTAATAGCTTAACGAGTAGAGACACGTGAGCGACATGGACAGCGTCAGCGACCAGATCATCGCTGTGCGAACACCATAGCCCCAGTGTTTCTTCAGAAACTTCCAGCCGTTGCTCCAGATGGCAGCGTAAAACTCTCCCGGCGGCGGGCCTTTGCGTTCGAACTTGATCCGCTGTCGTTCGCTCAAAGCGCCTGTGGCGATGGTGACGCCGCATTTCGGGCACTCGACAGCATCGAGATCGACCGGTCTGGCACAACCGGGGCACACTCTGCGCTTGGTGTCTTCCATGCTCCGCAGGTCAAGACTCGCCAGTGGATCACCAGGATCGCTTTCAACTTCCTGTTTCTGCGGCGGACGGGCCTTGGCAGCAGGACGATCACCTTTCGGCACGGGAACGCGGACACGTTCTCCGCACTGCTTGCATTTAACGACTTTTCCAGCCGCCTGATCGGACACATTCAGAACTGTTTCGCAGGCCTTGCAGCGAACTTTGATGGGCATGAGCAATCTCGCAGGAATGTCGGGACGCGGACGAAGCTTGTCAGCAGACCGAAATCTAACAAACCCGCAGAACCGAACAACATACCCGGACTGCGGATCTGTCGCGAATCGTTTTTCCGGGCTTCGCGGCGAAGACAGAGACCTTTCGGTTCCACGTCCGCGTGGAACGACCGGTCTGGATCGGCCGCTCATTCATGTCCGAAGTTGACTTGTTATTCGAATCGCACGTCAAATGGCAGAATCAGCAGCACTGGCTCATCCGCGATTTGACGCAGCACGGAAAAATGACGCAGGGCCGGACGAGCGGATTCAGGCAGCAATGCGGCCAATTCCGCCAGCGGCTGACCGGCTGGAGCTGTCTGCCCCATAAGCATTTCCAGAGGACTTTGAGCCTTAGGGAGATCATCCAGTTCCAGCTTGCCAGCTTCATCGCCCACCAGTTTTCGTGTGTAGGCGACAGCATCCGCCAGCGTGCCAAGCTGATCTACCAGGCCGATCTCCTTCGCCTGACGACCGGTGTAGACGCGACCGCGGGCCAATGCTTCCAGCGTCGCATATTCCATGTGTCGTCCCGCAGCCGCCTTTTGCGTGAATTGTTCATAGACGGTGTTCAGCATCTGCTGCATCGTTTCGCGTTCAGAATCTGAAAACGCCGCGACGGAACTCATCACGCCGCTGTTTTTTCCACGTTGAATCACAGACGTCGTAATACCGAACTTCTTCATCAGACCGTCCAGGGCAATCTTGCCGCCCAGCACACCGATCGAACCAGTCAGGGTTCCTGGTTCCGCAAAGATCGCATCCGCGCCCATCGAAATGTAGTAGCCGCCGCTGGCTGCAGTGTCACCCATGCTGGCCACGACTGGTTTGTGCGTTGCTTCCAGAGCCCGCCAGATCAGATCACTTGCCAGTGCGCTGCCGCCGGGACTGTCGACGCGAAGAATAATGGCCTTGACGTTTTCGTCCTTGCCGATCTTCTCGATCAGTGGCACGATCTTGTCGGAGCTGATCGAGGCTTCTGAAAACAAACTCATCGGACTGTTCCCGGAAACGATCGCTCCTTCCAGCCGCAGCACGGCAATCCGTGGTTTCGTGCTGGACGTCTGAGATGATCCGCCGGAAAGTAACTCCATGAGCGAGAACAGATCCAGTTCCGTATTCGCTGCCTTTCTGCGATAGTCTTCGCGGATGCGCACCTCCATCGATGTGTCACCATTTGCAATCAAGTCGCTCATTTGGTCATGGTAAGCGACATCATCGATCAGCCCCAGCTCCTTCGCGCGTGCGGTGGAGAGCAGGCCTTCGTCAATGGATGCCTTGACTTTTTCTTCCGGCAGTTTTCTGGCCGCAGCAATCTGGCTGACCATTGATGCGTAATAATCGTCAAGGATTTCCTCCATTTCTTTACGAAACTCGGGGCTCATTTCCGACCGTGTATAAGGTTCCGCTGCCGACTTGAAGGCACCGACACGCAGCATGTCCGCCTTGACGTCGAACATTTCGAAAAGGTTCTTATAGAACATCACTTCTGCACGCAGTCCGGTCAGCATGAGCGTGCCGGATTCGGGCATCAGGATTCTGTCGCATGCCGCCGCCAGCAGATAATCCTTGTTGCCACCATCGTTCATGCGCGCCCAGATCGGTTTGCCGGCCGCCTTGACTTCAGCAATCGCCGACTGCAATTCATTCAGCCGCGCCCAGCCGATCTCCAGGCCATCGAGATGCAGGATCACACCCTTGATCGATTTGTCGCGGGCCGCCTGATGCAGTCGGTCCATGCAGGTGGGCAGACTTTCAACCAGGTCACCGAACAGGCCCGGCATCTGCTGATGTTCGGGATACGATCCGGACAGTTTGATTTCCGCCCAGTCCGTGCGTTTCCTGCGTTCGGCGCTCTTCAGTTCCGCGGCATTCTTTTCGTCTGGAGCAGTTAGCTTCGACTCGTCCGTTTTCAAATCATCGGCAACTACGGCATACGGTGCCGCGAAAACGAGGCACGCGAGGCTGAAAATGAATGATCTGGTCATTGCTTGTCCTTTGCGAAGCCCTGGTTCAGGGCCTTGTTGGTTGAAGAAACCCGCAGTGTCGTACAGTCATCGCAATATGTCATGTTCAATCGGGCTGGGAATCAAATGTTTCTGGAGGTTGAATGGGTTGCAGGCGTCTATTAATTCTGCACCAGTTTTCCTGCGGATTTGAAACAGGTCGTCAGAAACGCCATGACTTCCTGCGCATAGATCCGATTCTGATTGAACAGTGCGTGCTGCTGTTGCGCCGGGACCGCGATCACCTGCAGTCCGGCCTGGCGACCGAGCATGCGAAGTCTCGCCAACTGATACCAGTGACTCACGACGATGATGCGTCGGTCGTCCTTGAGTTCCGGCAGCGCGGCGACAAATTGTATTGAGCTTTCTGCATGAATGCCTGCAGTGTCCAACACCAACTTGGTCTCCGGTACACCGGCCCCAAGTGCCAGTTTCTGCATGGATGAGGATTCCGCAACCGTGCCCTCGCCCAGGCCACCGGACAGAATGAGCATCTTTCCGTGCCCGTCGAGAAATATCTTATTACCCGTCGCCATGCGGTCTGTCAGGGCTTCGGACGCCGTGCCGTCGCTCTCGACGGCGCAACCGAGAACCAGGATTGCAGGAGCCGTATCGGACGGAATCGGATCACCAATCGAACCCGACTGCAGTGTCACGACAACAAACCCCATGACCGCCAGGATGCTGCTGCCGGCAATGATCAGGAGTGACGACCTTCCATATGTTGAAGGCGAATCGCCGACAAGAATTCCCATGCCGGCGACGGCGAACAACATCAGTATCCCCAGCGGCCGACTCATCGCCGTCTGACGCAGATTTTCCGGAACGCGCTGAGTGATTTCCCACAATTCCCAGGCGGCAAACACGGCTACAATGGTGACAAGCACAATCGTGGCCATCCAGACGGTCACCGGCAATGCAGGTTTCACGGCATACATCAGCGACGCGGTCGCCAACATTGTCAGGATGGCAATGCAGAGCGGCTGAGTGATCATGCGAAAGTTGCACAGCCAGTTGTTCACGGCACCTGTGCCGAAAGCGAAGATTTCAAGCAGATTCAGCGTCGTGATCACAGCGATGCCGAGTGCCGCTCCGCGTGATACACCGATCCAGCCGGGGGCATGTTGAGCGGCATATCCCTGCGTGGTATATCTCGGTATGGGGCGCGGTGCGGGAGTGGCAGGTTTCATTCTGTTATTCCCTGACTGTCATTTCCCGGCGTCGCGGCTTTACGTGGCAGTGTGATCTTTGGAGGTGCGACGGGTGCCGGTAACAGAGATTCCGCTTCTGCCAGCACCTCTGACATTTGTTCACCCAGAAATCTTGATGCAATCACGGCCTGTTGAAAGTTTGTATGCGTCGATGCGTGCCAAGCATCCTTCGCAAATTGCTCTGCGGCGGCTTGCAATTTACCCAGCTTCTTGCGAACTGTCCTGAAATAACCGACCGGGTCGTGGATTTGTGTCTCGACCGCGCGGAAGACATCAAAAATTGTCCGAGCCATTTCATTCAGTTCCGGGAAGTCTTCGACCTCGTCCGAATGCTTGACGAATGTCCTGATCATCCATGCATGGGACATAAGTTTCTGACTGCGTTCTACCAGTTTCGCAAGTTGCTGCATACGGACATCACGCGCCGGTTCAGTTGAGGCAGGATCCATGTGAAAACCTCGATTCAATACCTGGCAACGCCTGTGTTCCCAGGATACATCATTGTACCGAAATCTGCGCCTGATGACACCAGACTGTTTCGTCCTGGGAATGCTGGGGGCGCAGGCGCCGATTTCGGCAGGTCCTGCTTGCCGAGCAGGACTTCGCGGCCACGCCGCGACCAGCGACGAGTCACGGTCGAAAGGACGGCCACGCGGCGACGTGGAGCGGATGTGCGACCCATGGCGGTTCGCCGTACGGCGAAAGTCCTTTCCGGCAGAAAGGACCTACTTTAACAATTATCCGCGACTGCACCCGAAAGCCGGCGTTTTTCTTCGGCGTAACTCAATCGGATGTAGACAGGTTCAAGACTGTCAGGATCGGAGAACTGCTGCCGGGCAAGCAGATACAGACCGATGCGTCCAACACTGATGGCGTGGGGTTGCCACAGCGATTCGTCGAGCACATCAAATCGACCGGGGGCGGCCGCCTTGAGTTTGTTGCCGGCAGGACCGACGATCGGATAATCCGTGGGCAACTCAGCCACGGTCACCAAACGCACGTCATCGACTGCAAATCGAAGGCCGAGTTCTGCATTCCAGCGATACGTCGCGGCAAAGAATTCTGTCCGCTGCGCATCAACGATCGCCGTCACATATTCTATCGCTGGCGGAACCTGCTGAGCGATCGCGCACAGCGTATCGACAGCCATCAGCCTGGCATCATTCAGCCATGCGAAGGTTTTTGCAAACGTCAGTCCGACGCGTAATCCTGTGAAACTCCCCGGTCCGATACTCACGGCGACAGATCGAATATGGCGCGGCTGCAGGTTGCAGATGGCGAGCGCATCGGCGACTTCGGCCGGCAGCGTCTGCGCATGTCGGGTGCCGGGCACGCCGAGGATGCGTTCGAAGCGCAGCGTCTGCCCGTCAAAAATTGCGAGAGAACCCTGTATTCCGGATGTCTCAATGGCGAGCAGCATGACTAATTCTGCCGGCGCGAGATGGAGTCTTCCATTCCTTCGGCCATTTCGCCCGCATGATAACTGCTGCGGACAAACGGGCCGCTGGCGACCATGCTGAAACCGAGTTTGCGGGCCAGTTCCCCGACTTCATCAAATTCGTCCGGCGGCACATATCTTTCCACCGGCAGGTGATCGGGAGTTGGCTGCAGATATTGTCCGAGCGTCAGCATGTCACATCCCACGCCGCGCAAGTCAGCAAAGACGTCGAGCAGTTCTTCCCGCGTTTCGCCAAGTCCCAGCATCAGCCCGCTTTTGGTCGGCATGTCCGGCACTTCGTCTTTGATCTGTTTCAGCAAGTTCAGCGTGCGCTGATACTCGGCATTGCGGCGGACGCGATGATACAACCGAGGCACCGTTTCCGTATTGTGGTTGAAGACGTCCGGACGCGATTCGATGACGCGGCTGATGGCTTTGCGATTCCCCAAAAAGTCGGGCGTCAGCACTTCGACCTGCGCCCCCGTGAGTTCCCGGACCGCCAGCACCGTGCGATACCAGTGATCGGCTCCGCCATCCGGAAGATCATCACGGGTGACCGACGTGAGGACCACGTACTTCAGCCCGAGCCGCGCGGCGGCTTCGGCGACTCGTTCCGGTTCGTCAAGTTCCAGGCGTTCGGTCTTGCCCTTAGGCACAGAGCAGAATCCACAGGGACGCGTACAGACATTGCCGCCGATCATAAATGTCGCTGTTTTCTGCGACCAGCATTCCGTGCGATTCGGACACCTGGCACTTTCGCAGACCGTTTCCAGCCGCAGGTCAGAAATCACATCGCTGGTGTAGGCCATGCCCGACTGAGGCAACGGCCGCTTGAGCCAGCGTGGCAGGCGACGCTGAGGCGCTTCAGTCTGCAGCATCGCGTTGAACGGCACGATATTCAGCGGCGCCGTGTGCAACAATGCGCCTTGCCGTGTCGTGTCATTCATCGGCTGATTGCGGATTGGCAAACTTGTCATGGATCAGGGTCCGAGTTCGTTTCAGAAAAGGATGTCCGGTGTGCAGATGATAGTCGGGATAGCCCAGTTGTGTACACACATGCTGAATCAATGCCGATCGAACCTGCGGCATCTGTGTCGGTCGGACGCGTTCGGCATTCAGAGAAGACACGCGCTGTCCCAGCAGACCGCGTCCGATCCCGCGCGCTTCGTCCAGACGGCAGCTTACGTTCAGGAAAATCCCGAAGCTGGTCACGCCGGCATCGACATGAATTCCCAGTTCGGCCACCACGCCGTGTCGTCCAAAGACGGCGGTTGGATCAGCCGTTGAGGTTGACGCGACAACCTGGACTTCGCGACACGTCTCGATCACCGCCTTTTGCAGGCATGTACGAAATCCCATTTCATCGAGACTGCATTCCGGCAGGGACACCACAACGTACGCGGCGATCTGGCCCGGCTGATGCAGAATCGCATGTCCATCCCGCCGGACTCTGTGAACCGTGATCAGTCGCGATTCCAGTTCGCGCGGCGATGGAGGAAGTTCCAGCAAACTGGCTCCTTCCCCGATGGTGACGGTTGGCGGATGTTCACAGATCAGAATTGCAGCATTTGTGCGACTTTGGCATCGCACCTCGTGCACCATCAGTTTTTGCAGCGCCAGCACCGACGGCAGATCAACCGCTCCGAGCAACCGCACTTCGGCATTCGTCAGTGTACGGTTGGTAAAGGCGTCCCAGTCGATCGTCATGGATGGATTGTCTGGCGGGCAAATTGTCAGTTTGGTGGACGTGATGAGAGAAAATTTGGGGAAGAATACCGGATTGTAGGCTTGTCCGGATGCGGGCTCCACGCTGGTGGGGTGTGGTTTTGCAAATATCCCGCCACCAGGCGTGCCGGGCAAGCTTTGCACTTCCAGCCCGGACAAATATTGCAGCAAATGCAGCAATTTAGACGGACCGTATTGCAGTTCGTCTCAACTTATGAAAAGCTGCAGTTCCTGCGACTGTCAATGACAAGAAAATGCCGGGAAAATGACAAGAGTCGACGAACAGGACTTTGCAGACTGCTTTGACGGTCTTTTCGCTGAACCGGAATCGTCCCTATGAAGGTGGTACTTGAACTGCAGGATCAGCCGTCCAATGTGCGTCGAATCAC
>JANOUN010001249.1:0-4595 GCA_031416875.1 Planctomycetota bacterium
CAAAAAGAGGTCCGCCAACTCAGCCCGAACCGGTTTGAACCCAATTTCCTGCTCTCCTACGGTACCGCAAACCCCGTAAAAGACAGCCTCACGCAAAATGGGCAGCTACCATCCACGGCCTTCAGTCGCGTCAGCACATCCGGGCTGGCCACGGCTTCGGTGGCGATAGCCCACTTGAACATCTTGCGAATTCGGATGAAATAGATATCCATTTCACTCAAGTGCCCCCAAGATGTAGCAGTGAGGTGAACCGCTGGGTGGGTTTCGCAGTCGTCGCGTATTCTGGATGTTTAAGTTTTGGCCTCGAGTCTCGGATTTGAAGTTCAAGGACGCCCTGTCCTTAAACTAGAAGGCAGGGAGTTCAGTTACCGCACGGCTCCCGGATAGTCTCACCGCAACGTTGATCCAAAAACACAATGGCTTGTACCTGCTTGAGGGAAGTGGATATCTATTTCGGATGATTTGCCGGTTGATCGACGTCCGAACCCATCCCAGGCGGATCATTTCATCCCGCACACGCTGAAGACACAACGGCGAAAACTTGGCGACGAGTTCTTTCGAGTACAGGGATACCAGCGGTCGAAGCGCCGCCTGTACACACCCGACTTCCGAAGTCTCTTTGCCGTTCTTCCGGTAAAAGGTCCGGCAATGCCCAATATACGCAACGCATAGAGAGCCGATGGTGAGCGAGGCGGCTTCGGCCTGCGTCTCCGGCGATTTCTGCAGCTCGGCAACGAGTTTCTCGTAGCGGACTCAAGACTCCGGAGAGTCATACTTTCCCAAGTAGACAGCTCGGCCATTGAACTGGACGCGGGCCTGCCCGGTCGGTTTGTGCAACGAGTACTTGGGGACTTTCATGCGCTTCGAAATGGCAAAATGAACCTTGAAATAGTTAGTTGACAGTTAGTCAACCAGCGTTTTCAGGATCACTGCCGAAGGCAGATTTCATGTATCATCAATGATGGTAACAACTTACGTCAAGTGGAGGATAACGGGGTCGAACCGATGACCTCTTGCATGCCATGCAAGCGCTCTCCCAACTGAGCTAATCCCCCATGTTTGGTCCGCTGGGCTCGGACGAGTGGAACGCTAACATTCTGGGCGGATGGTGTCAAGTAAACTCAGAGGTGTTCTCAAGACGAGATCGGGCGGAACAAAAGTGCTGGAGTGTCAATCACAGCGATTCGACAGCAGCACCAGCGGCGGATCGCCTGTTGATAGAGAGCTGTGCCTTTTTCAAGCTGGGCGAGCGATATCCATTCGTCGTCGGTGTGAGCTTGCGCGATATCGCCGGGGCCGAAAACGGCAATGTTGCGGAGTTCCGTAAAAATGGCTCCATCAGTGCCGTACGCGACCGTTCGCGATGCGGACAGCGAAGTCAGTTCCAGTAATTCGCGGATGAACGGTGTGTTCGGGTCCGTGTAGAGTGGTGTGCCGCTGAAGAGCAGTTCAAATTGCAGCCCGCAGGATTCTGCCAGAGTCCTGATGCGTTGTACTATGCCGTCGGGGTCCTGCCCCGGCATCGGACGAAAGTAGACCATGCATTCGGATTTGGCGGATGTGATATTCAGTGCCGTATTTGAATCCTTAATGACGATGTTCAGACTCGGCGTGGGAGGCGAAAAGCGATCATCGCGCCATTCCGGTGACACTTCCATTTCGCGATGAATATTGCCGATCTCATGCAGGAACGGAATCAGTGCGACGTTCGCATTGAGCCCAAGCCCAGTGCTGGAATGTGCGGCGCGGCCGATTGAGGTCGCTCGGATGGCCCGACCACCTTTGTGCGCGTGGACGATTTCGAGACGCGTCGGTTCGCCAATAATGGCCCGCGTTTGAGATGACACGATCTCGCGATAGATGGCAGATCGTTCAACCACTTTCCTCGCCCCAGGCATCCCGACTTCTTCGTCAGCGGTTGCGATAAAATACAGCGGAGTCTTGAGAGAGGCTGACTGCATCGCTTCCGCAGCGGCCAGCATACAGCACAATGATCCCTTCATATCGCACGAACCACGTCCGTAGATTCGACCATCCGCCACGAGTGGGGTCCAGGGACCAGATTTCGGAAAGCTCCACGAATTGACAGGCACTACATCGGTATGACAAAAATAGGCAAGTCCACATCCGCTGGTCGGGCCTTTCCGGCTCTGAACGCACGATTTTCTGATACCGTTTTCGTCGGAATAATCGATGCGTTCCGTTTCAAAACCAAGGTGCACAAGCCATTCAGTGAGGCAATCCGTGATGTCGCTGTTGGACTCGCTGCTGACAGTCGGAAATGGGATGAGTTCCTTAAGGTAATCAATTGCTTGCATTGAAATTGCCGGATGGAAAAGCCAGAACAGGGTTCTCGGGAGAGACAAACGATCGATGATTGCTGGTAAAAACGCAAGTGAAACCCACCCGGAATTGAATGTCGGGATGGCGATCGTGATATGATAAAAGGGTTGGTCCAGGGCAAACTCCATGCAATGCGAGTTGAATCTGATTGGCAGGTATTTTCGTCAGGGGCGTGATCACCGGGCGAATAGGGTTGCTCCGCAATTCCGAGTGAAAAACTCCGTCGAAAGTTTCTGAACGATGACTCAAAGTCTGATCGGTGAAATTCTTGAGCCGCTGCAATCGATGCGACTCATTGATCCGCATACGCACATCAATCCATTGCAGGCGGCATCATCGACGCTCGCGGATATTCTCGGGTATCACTACTACACTGAACTCGCTCATTCCGCCGGGCTGCCCAAAGCAGGAATTGAGGAGCCGGGAATTTCTCCAAAGGAAAAAGTCGGACGACTCGTGCCGTGGCTGGCAACGATCGAAAATACGGCGCAGTACAGCTGGCTGCTGGAAATGTGCCAGGTGTTTTTTGATTTCAGCGGGGATCGCATTACCGAGTCCAATTGGGAATCACTCTACGATCATTCGTTGCAGAAGATGCAGACGCCTGACTGGGAGCAGAATGTACTTGAACGATCCGGACTGGATCAGGTATACCTCACGAACGACTTCGACGATCCTCTGAAGGGCTTTGACACACAAAAGTATGTCCCGTGTCTCAGGACGGATGATCTGGTGTTTCATCTGACAAAGCCCGCTGTGCGGGAACGTCTGCACAAAGCGACCGGCGTCAATCCGGGCAATTCCGCATCACTGAAACAGGCGATCGGAAAACTCTTCGATCATTTCAAGACGCATGGAGTGCGAGCGTGTGCGATTTCGTTGCCGCCGGATTTTTCACCATCATCGGTCACGGCACCGGCAGCCGACGCCGTGATTGCAAAAGTGTTCACTGGAAGTGACCTGACGGCCGACGAACTGAACGTGCTCAGCCGGTTTGTATTCTGGTCGCTGGCGGAGTTCTGTGCTGAACACAGGTTGCCATTCGACCTGATGATTGGAGTGAATCGACGAGTTTATGAAGACGGAGTTTATCAGGGGCAGGATCTGTTCGACAGTCGCATGTCTCTGATCCAGTACAAGGCTTTGTTCAATGCGTTTCCCCGCGTCGTGTTTCCGGTTTCGGTACTGTCGGAGACGAATAATCAGGAACTGGTCAGCTATGCGTGGGTTTTCCCCAATGTCGTGACGTGTGGGCACTGGTGGTATTCGAATATTCCGGTTTACATTGAACGCGATACGCGGGGGCGATTGCAGGCTGTTCCGCAGACAAAACAGATTGGTTACTATAGCGATATGTACAAGCTGGAGTTTGCTTTGCCAAAATTCGCAATGTATCGCAGGATTTTGGCGAAGGTTTTGGCCGAAGATTTCGTGATTGGACGTCGCTGGAGTGTTGAAAAAGCCGTTTCTCTGGGAAAAACTGTCCTTCGGGGTAATGTCGAGGCGATCTTTGGAAAATGTGACTGACGTCAGGCGATGGCGGCAGGAGATTTCCCCGCGACTGCTTCCTGGAAAAAGAAGAGGGTCTGGATTTCATGGCACGCATCGTACTTTTGAAAGATGGTCAGTCGTTTCCCTACGAACTAACCAATTTTCCAGCGAGGGTGGGACGCCATCCGGATTGTGATGTCCAGGTGGATTCGAACATGGTGTCTCGATTCCACGCGCAGCTGGTCAATATCAACAACAAGATCCTGCTGGAGGATCTGAGCAGTGGCAATGGCTCATTCCTGAACGGTCGACAACTTGAAAAAAACAAACCGCTGCCGTTGCGTCATAACGACCGCATCAAGCTGGGGCCGATCAAGTTTCGCTACGAAGATGACAAGGACGACGGTTCGCTCGAATCCGGAATGACCGAGGGTGTCGATCTGAATGACGGAGCGTCGTCCACAATTATGGGCAGCGCAGCAGCACGCGGCTTCGGCGTGTTTGAAGTCCGCCCGGAGGAAAAACTGCGCGGGATTCTGAAGATCAATCAGAGCCTTGCGGGGCTGATTGAAGTCAGCAGTATTGCTCCGAAGATTCTGGACACCCTGTTCGAAATCTTCCCGCAAGCCGATCGCGGCGCGATTCTGATGAAAGATCCGGTCTCTAAGAAATTCATCCCGATTGCTCAGAAACAGCGTACAGAAGGCATTGATGAATCAGTTCGCCTGAGTCGCACGGTGCTGGAACGCGTTATCAACGAC
>JANOUN010001250.1:0-6388 GCA_031416875.1 Planctomycetota bacterium
ATCATGATGTGATTGATCTTACGCGATTTGTCTTTCGGGTCGCTGATCTTGATCCCCAATGAATGCGAATTCACGTCGGTTGTCCTGACTGCGTTCAGCCGTTTTTGAATGGCATCCACAATACCACCTGTGTTGATGCCATGCCGAGCCTGCAAAATGGCCGCATGAATTGCGGCTCCTTCTGCGACTGCGCGTTCAGGTGCCAAAGCACGTGATGGTTCTTTGTGGCAAACTTCCCGTAACATCTGTTCGACCACTGGCATATAGGTCGAACCGCCAACCAAAACCAGTTCGTCCAGCATTTCAGGTGTCACACCGGCCTGTTGAAGTACCAGTTCAGTGGTGTCTTTCGTTCGCTGCAACAGATCTGCCGTCATGCGTTCATAGTCGGTCCGTGACAATGAGACAGACAGCGTATTGCCTTTATAATAGACACTGATCGGCACCTGAGTTTTGGTACTCAGATCACGTTTCGCGTCTTCGGCTTCCTGTTGAAACGTAAGCATTACTTCAGCGTCACCACTCGGATCGACACTGAACTTGCGTTTGAACTGTTCCACAAGGTGGTCGGACAGTCGCTTACTCCAGTCCAGACCGCCGAGCATCACGTCTCCGTCCGTTGCCAGCACGCGGAACGACGTCGGTGTGTATCGCACAACCGTCACGTCAAACGTCCCACCTCCAAGGTCATACACCAGAATGGTACGCTCATCCGACTTCAGATCAGCGCGACCCAGTTCACCACGGCTCCAGGCGTACGCCAGAGTTGCCGCCGTAGGCTCATTAATGATGTCAATCACATTCAGGCCAGCGATGCGTCCTGCGTCCTGAGTTGCCTTCCGGCGCACGTCGTTGAAGTAATAGGGCACGGTGATGACGGCATTCGTGATCGGCCCGATAATCTTCTCTGCGTCCTGCTTCATTTTTTTCAGAATCAATGCAGAAATGAATTCCGGAGTCAGCTTCTTATTCTGATAGATCACAAAGAAGTTCTTATTGCCCATTTCACGCTTGATCGCTTCGACGATCGACTTGGGATCGGCAACCGCGATACGCTCGAACGATGGCCCAACCACAACGCGGTCTTCGTCCAGCAACACCACAGATGGCGTAATTGGACGACCGTCTGCGTTGTTCAATACGACGGGATTGCCGTCGTGATCCAGCATCGCGATCGCGCTGTAGGTTGTGCCAAGGTCGATGCCGACCGTATGTCCTTCCAGAAACTTCATTGCAGCCCTCGGACTTCTCAGAATGTAAAAACAAGACACCCGTCAACAGTAGAGCAGATTTTCAGATGCACCCGGCTTGCGAACTTCGCAAAAACGGCAAACCCACCATTCGTATCTGCAGCAGTCCCCCCAGAATACCGTTGCTGTAAACAGAACGCATCCGACAGAGGACTGGAATTCTGTCAACCATTCGCATTCGATTCAAGCGCCCGGACGTGCTAAATATCTCTTAAAGTCGGACCTGGTGGCGGCATCCGCCACATTCGGAACCAGAAAATCCGGTCCGGATGAAAGCGAAGGTCGTGGCTCCACGCGGCGGCACGCGGTTGCATTGGCCGGTTTAACCGCGTGCCCGGCGGGCCGCGCTTGCAGCGTCTCGCTGGATGGATTCCCACGCGCGGGGCGTTGCCCACGCGGTTAAACGAATGTGCCATCCTCTCGCAACTTTTCATTGCTTCAGGGGCCAGGTATCATTTCAACCGAATTCGTCACCGCCAATTCAATTCTGATGTTGTCCCTTCGGAGTCCCCGATGATTGTTTCGACATTTATGGTCCTCTGCACCCTGCTGCTGCAGCCGCCGGCGGACACTGGCGACCTCATCAAGTCGATTGAACGCCAGCAAGGCGGGAGGCACTGGATCGATCAGCCGACAGAACCACCGAAGTCGCCAGAAGAATCCCTGGCATGCTTTCAGATCGAACCCGGTTACCGAATTGAACTTGTCGCTGCTGAACCGATCATCACAGATCCGGTGGCGATCGACTTTGATCATCTGGGACGCATGTTTGTCGTTGAATACACCGATTACCCGGTTGGCCCGAAAGATCCCGAGGCCCTTCCGCTGTCGCAGGTCGTGCTGCTGGAAGACGTTGACATCGACGGTCGCATGGACAAACGCACGGTGTTTGCCGAACACCTGAAGTTCTGTCACAGCCTGATGGCATTTCGCGGTGGCATCCTCGCCTGCACCGAAACTCAAATCATGTATCTCGCCGACACGGATGGTGACAACGTCGCCAATGTCCGTGAAATCTGGTTTGACGGATTTACGCCGGCTCATCCACAAATGCAGATCGGCTGCCCCCGCTTGGGATTCGATAACTGGATCTATCTGACGTACGGCCACGGCAAAGTTCAATGCCGGCGACCGGGATTTGAATCGAAGGAACCGTTAGACATCCCACGCGTTGATTTTCGTTTCCATCCCGACACGATGCAGTTTGAAGCAATCTCCGGTGCGGGGCAGTTCGGGAACACGATCGACAACTACGGGCACCGTTTTTTCAGTTCCAATCGCAACCCGATCATGACCGATGTGCTGTCGCTGGAACTGGTGCGTCGCAATCCGTTTGCCGGTGTTGCGGTGGGGCACACCGATGTTGGACCGTCAGGTGAAAAGACGCAGGTATTTCCGCTGGTCACGATGAAGAGCAACTATTTATCGCACGCGGGGACTCATACGTCAGCCTGCGGCGTAACGGCGTACCGAGGCGGCCAGTTCGGTGAAGAATCCGATCGAAGTGTCTTTGTGTGCGAACCGGTGGGCCACCTTGTTACGCGATCAGTCATTGAACAAAAAGGCGGCACGGTGACCGCGCGACGCGCTCGGGAAAAAGCGGATTTCCTGGCGTCCAGTGATACATGGTTTCGCCCTGCCAGTCTGGCGACCGGGCCTGACGGAGCGCTGTACGTCGCGGATATGTATCGCCTGTGGGTGGAACATCCAAAGTTTGTCCCGGACGATGTTGCGGCAAAGATGGATTGGCGGGCGGGCGAAGACCGAGGTCGCGTGTGGCGGATCGTGCGAGAAGATGCAACGTCAGTGGAGCCGTTTTCCCCTGCGGTTTCACCCGACGAACTGGTGAAGTTGCTGCGAGATGGCAATGGCTGGCGGCGGATGCTGGGGCAGCGGTTAATTGTGGAAGGCCATCGCGTTGAGAACGAGACTGCGTTGAGGGCGCTTTTGGATGACATCCAGTCAAGTGGCTTTGCCCGGCTCCATGCATTATGGACGCTGGATGGCTTGAATCTGCTGCAGCCTGCCGACCTGGTCATCGCTTCTCAGGATCTCGACGCCACCGTGCGCCGCGACGTTGCGAAACTGATTCGCACGCACGGCCCGGACAGCGACAAACTGCAACACGTCGCCGCCATGTTGTGCCATGACACAGACGGCGAAGTCCGGATGCACGCACTTTTGTCGCTCGACACAACCACGGCGGAAGCAAAATCCGCGGTCCTGAAATCCGTCCCCGGTTGTCTCGATGATCTCTGGTTGCAACGCGCACTGCTGATCGCCGCACCGAATCTTGCTGCAGACATGGCGGAGATCGTCGTACTGCACAGCGGCGAAGCGACCGATATTACCGGGCGGGCTGATTTTCTGAAGAGCCTCGCACTCAACGTCGCCGCGCGAGGTGAGATCGAACAGCTTCAAAAGACCGCAGTGTTGATCGGTGACAGCAAAGAATCCGGTCTCTGGTGGCAGACGGCGCTGGTGATCGGACTGGCTGACGGATTGCCACGGTGTCAGAACGCAGACGTTCCGAAGAATCTCGCGGCATTGCTGCAGTCGCCGCCGGAGGATCTCAAGGAAACACTCCAGGCGGCGGCGAACGTCGTGCAACTGGCAGCAGACACTGCCATCGATCCTAAACACAGCGATGCGGATCGCATCGCGGCCATGGGTCTCATGTCGCATTTGCCGCCACAGGCACTCACCAACGCATTGCAAACGTTGCTGCAGCCCGCGGAATCCACCGCTTGCCAGCAGGCTGCAATCGAAGCCGCACGCCGCAGTGGACGCCCCGAACTTTCAGAGATTGTGCTGTCTCATTGGGACCAGTTGAAGCCTCAAACTCGTTCTGCCGCGCTCGACCTGCTGCTGCTGCGAAAGGAAAGCGTCACCTCACTGTTAGGACAAATGGCCGCAGGAGTGATCTCATCCTCTGTCGTGTCGATCGACCAGCGATTAATCCTGCTGAAGCATCCGGATGAAACCATTCGCACCACGGCGATTCAGCTTTTCGGCGGCACCGTATCGGCAAATCGCAAGGAAGTGGCCGATCAATACGCAAAAGCCCTCGATCTGAAAGGAGACGTGGCACGCGGTGCGGCCGTGTTCGAGAAAACGTGCAGCAAGTGTCACCGCATCGGCGGCGTCGGCCACAACGTCGGTCCCGACATCAGCGACACGCGCGCCCGTGCGCGTGATGCGCTGCTGTACGACATTCTGGACCCGAATCGCCGCGTCGATCCGCAGTTCACAGAATACATCGCTGTCACGACCGACGGTCGCTTGTTTAACGGTCTGTTGATCGCAGAGTCCACGGATTCCGTCACTCTGCGCCAACCCGAAGGCCGCGAACAAACCATCCTTCGTACCGAGATCGAAGACTTCAAAACCACCAGTAAGTCCCTCATGCCCGAAGGCGTCGAACGTGATGTCCGCGACGAACTGTTGGCGGATGTCCTGTATTTTTTGAAGGGACGTTAAATGTAGGGTGCGTGAAGGGGAGCGCAACGCACCACTGGCGAACGCGTAAGAAACTGGTGTGTTCCGCTATCGCTGCACACACCCTACTTGAATTCACTGCATTACCAGCTGCCCGGCTGTCCGATGTCGTACATCAACAGCAGCGGCATTTCGCTCGCCCCGTTGGCGTAGACACAAGACATGGGATACCATGCTGAACCGCAGCAGGCACATTTCCTGCCGCCGAAAAAGACGATCCTACAAAGGACATCGACTGTCATGAAAATACACTCTCTCGTCGCATTCCTCATGCTTGCAGTGTCCGCAAATTTCACGCTGGCTCAGGACGCCATTGTTGATGAGTGGCGATACACACTGAAAACTCCGGCAGATGGCTGGCAGGCGGCGGAATTTGATGATTCGGCATGGAACGAAGGATCGGGTGGATTCGGCACACAAGGCACGCCCGGCGCACGGATCGGGACAGAATGGAAGGGCAAAGACATCTGGATTCGAAAAACTTTCGAACTCAAATCCGTGCCCGCCAAACCTGCTCTGTTAATTCATCACGACGATGAGGCACAGGTATTTATCAACGGCCAGGAAGTTGCCTCCTTTCAACGCTGGACCTCAGAATACGAAGTTGTACCGATCGATCCTGCCGCTGTGACGGCGTTGAAGCCAGGCGTCAATGTGATGGCCGTGCACTGTCATCAGGATGCGGGTGGGCAGTTCATCGATGTGCATGTTGTCGATGCCGGCAATGTTCCAAAACTGCCGCGTCCAAAACGCAGTCTGGACCCATTCAAGTCGCCACTCATCACCACCTGGGGCGAAGAGGTCACTGCGGAAAACGCATGGACTGAATATCCCCGACCCCAGCTGACGAGAGAAAAATGGACCATTCTGAATGGTCACTGGGACTATGCGATCACGTCGACGGAAGTTCTGCAAGCTCCGGATCAATGGACCGGAAAGATCCTTGTGCCGTATTGCCTGGAATCGAAGCTCGGTGGCGTCCAGCGGATGCTCGATCCTGGTGAAGCTCTCTGGTATCACCGCACGTTTACCGCTTCGCCCAAAGCGGAACATCGGACGCTGTTGAATTTCGAAGCGGTCGACTATCGGTGCTCGGTCATCGTCAACGGGCAGAAAGTCGGCGAGCATCAGGGCGGCAACAATCCATTTTCGGTCGATGCCACTGCGGCCGTAAAGAACGGCAGTAACGAGCTTGTCGTCAGAGTCGAAGATGAGACGGAAGGTTTTCAACTGCGAGGCAAGCAGGTTCTGCATCCGCACGGCATCTGGTACACGCAGGTCTCCGGAATCTGGCAGACTGTCTGGCTGGAAGAAGTCCCGTCGCAGTTCATCGAAGATCTTGATCTGGCCACAGATTCCGGCAAAGGCACAATCACGGTTCGCTCGGCACTGGGAGGAAAAGGTTTGGCCAATACGCTGCTTGTGATTGTGAAAGACGGTGATCGCACGGTCGCAGAATCGAAGGGGGATGCCGTGGACGTTTCGGTGACTGTTCCCGATGCCAAATTGTGGTCGCCCGCTTCGCCACATCTCTACAGTCTTGAGATCTCGCTGCTGTCAGCAGATGGCAAGGTCGTCGATGAGGTTCGGTCGTACGCGGGGATTCGAACAGTTGGAAAGACACGCGACGCTGCGGGTCA
>JANOUN010001251.1:0-9702 GCA_031416875.1 Planctomycetota bacterium
CGCTTCCGCACTTCATCGTGATCTTTCACCGGCTTGCCGCAGTCCTGGCACACATAACGCCGGTAGCGCGTCACCTCACAGGCATACTTGGCGAGGTGGCGATGGGCATACTCGATAAAGATCGCCTTCAGTTCGTCGGGCACCTCCCGGTCGAAGTACAGGCTGATCGTCCCCGTCCCTTCGCCCTGCTGGTTATTGATCTTCAGGCCGAGAGTGCGGCCGGAGAAGGCGAACTCCGCCGCGTTGCGCCACAGTTCGCGGTGCTCGAATTCGTTGCTGTACCACAGCCGCACGATCAGCGTGGTCCACACCGTCTGACACTCGCCGCTGAACGAGTAGGAGACGAAGATGTCCGGCTCATGCGGGACGTCCTTTTCCCGGCGGTATTGCGAGGGAAATACCAGGTGCCGTCCGTGCGGCGTCTCCTCGGCGATGCACAGCGAGTGGTCGAGGAAGGTCTGCACCAGCGCCCGCAGCAGCAATTCCTCGTCCGGGCGATGTGTGAAACGCTCGACGCCGGTGAAGTCGAAGTCCGGTTTGTAGATGTCGGCTTCCAAGACGCAGCCAATCTCGTCCGTGTGCGCGTGTGCGGCGCGGATGATGGCTCCGGCGTAGCCGTTCAACAAGTCGGGACGCAGGAGCACCAGATCGCCAAATTTCAGCAGCCGGGCCAGGCCGTGATTAGCCAGCGCCCCAGGTCAGTTACTTTGGGAGATGTCACAGCGGGGCAGTGCCTTTTTCAGTTCCTGAACGCCTCCCTTTGTCACCTGCTTGCACTCTCTTAGGTTGAGGTAACGCATCCCGGTAAGCTCCCGAAGCTGTACCAAGCCGTAATCCGTCACCTGGTCGCACTCTGTCAAGTCGAGGCTTTCAAGCCCGGTGAGCATCCGAATGTTGTACAGGCCGCGATCCGTTATCTGCTTGCACCCGTTCAAGTTCAGATCCCGCAGCCGTGTGAGCCGACGCAAGTGGGCTAGGCCGCCGTCCGTCACTTGGTCGCACCCTGTCAAGTCGAGCGTTTCGAGTCCGCCGAGCCCACGAAGTCTGTATAGGCCGCCATCCGTTACGTCAGCACACATCAGGTTAAGTTCCCGCAGGTCTGTGAGCCCCTGCAGGTGCGCAAGGCCAGCGTCCGTTGCACCCCAGCACATAAACAGTTCGAGGGATCGCAGCCCGGAAAACTGACGCAAGTGGGCCAGGCCGGCTTCCGTCACCATTTCACAGCCAGCTAAGCTGAGGGAATGAAATGTACCAAGATCCCGCAAGCTGGCGAGGCCGACAAGTTCCCCATCGGTCACGCCGTGGACAGCCTCCAGTCTGTAGACTTCACCAGGTTCGATAGACACGTCCCCTGGCGTGTTCCCGATCAGCGCCCAGTAAACCCCTGGATCGTCCTCAGGGCGAACCAGCCATTTGCCGGGGACGGGGATAGAGATGCTGCAGGGGATGAGGATTGGTACGCACCGGTCAATTCCAGAACCCGTCGCACCGGAACGCATATGGTCCAGTTTGGGCTGTCCAGCTCGCTTGCGTTCCATCACGGCGAGAGGTTCAGTTTCCTCTGTCGCCTTTGCGGGCTGGGGCTGTTTCTTCATTGGCTCGTTCGTCGGCGCTTGCTTTCCTGAAGCAGGCGATTCCGCCGCTTCGGGCTGGCGGGCGGCCTTGTAATGCTCCTTGGGTTTGCCTTCGTTGAGCGCGAGGCGTTCGAGGATCAGATGAGCGGCTTGCTCGGGGGTCAGGTCATCTAGGTCGCTATAACCGGCGAGGCCGCGAAGACCTTTGGCTTCAACACGCTCAAAGCGAGTGAGCATGACCTCTTCGACTTGTCGCGTTTTGAGAAGGCCGTAGATGGCGTTCCACTCCAAGCCACACCATTCCTTATTTTCGTAGTCTGGGCAGAAGACCGCGACGACGACATCGGCCTCCTTTTCGTAAAGGTCCGGCAGATAGAAGACGAGGTCGCTACGGGAGAACTCGGCCTTGTGATACGCGTCGTAAAGGATCGTGGCCTCGCCGAACAGCTTTGCGAGAACCGCAGCGATTCGCGTGACGAAGTCTCTCTTTCCTCCGGCAAAGGAGAACGCAATGCGGAAACGTTTGGCACTCATATGCGGTTTGCCTTGTGATTCGGCATGAAACGGAACGTGCCGGACTCCCACAGCGCCCAGCCCGAGGCGAGCGCAGCGGGCGAGATGCACAGCAGCAGCACCCGCGACTGTTCCAGACCTTCATCCACCTTCAGCGCGATGATATCCCCCGGCCCGACGTTCCATTCATCGAACCACACCCGCAGCCCCGCCCGCTTCAGCCGCTCGGCCAGCTTGCGGACTTTTGGCTTGTCGGCGTGGTTGTGGCTGAGGAACACATCGAATTCAAAACGAGCGTCTTTCGGTTGATCGTCTTGTCCAGCGGCAGTCGTCGGCTTCTTCGATGCCTTGTTTGCCATGGCGAGTCACAATCCCCGGAAGCAATGCCGATTTGACGATCTCCAAACTTGATCGCCTTGAGATGCCACAAGATACCGCTCTTAGGGTCTCCCGGAAAGTCACTATCCGGCATACAAGAATATCGGAGCGGCGAATCCAGCTCAGGTCCAGTCCTGATCCATCGTGTGTGTGCTGACTTGCGACAGAAATTCCCTGCGACAACTTTGCGATCTTTGCGTTCTTTTGCGGCTAAAATCTGTTCCTGAACTCATGAATGGCCGCAAGAGATCACCAAGAACGCAAAATGGAAACACAGTTTTTTACCACGGAGGAGTCGGAGGGCAGGAAAATATGGCGCGGAGTCGCATCGTGGTGTCCTTAAGCGGCCCTTGATGGTGTTGCGACGCTGATGCCGGGGAATCTCAGTCGGCGGAGCGACGAGCTACGTAGGCGATGTCGCTCCGCCGACTCGCATTCCTGTCAATGCACCTGGACAACAACGCCCGGTCGTGTGAAGATGCATGGTATCTTCCGCTGGGCTATTTCGCATCGAACAACTGTACCGGATTGATTTTGAACTGCAGCATGTTTGCGGTGTCGCGACCGTTGTCGCCGCCTTTGCGCTGCATCGTGATGCGACCGATTTTCAGGTTGCCTGCTTTCGTGATTTCAACTTTACCGTCGCCAAAGAATCTGGTCGTATCCGCCGAAGATCGAATCAGCCATTTGGGCTTGTCAGTCGCCTTGAACGTGACCATCACCCAGCCGGCGGCGTGAACACCGTCACCGGAGAGCAGGTCGGAAACAATCTCGTCCTTCTTCGCCGTGAAGAAGTCGATAATGGCCTTCTGAGCATCCGGGTCAAGCTCATCCAGATACATTCTCCTGGAGTCGCGGCTTGATTCATTTGGCGGCATCTCCCCGACATACAGCTTCAACGCCTCAACCACATCGGGAGGCATCTTCCACATTTTTGCATAGGTCGCGAGCCAGCGTTTGTCGATCTGGTTGAAACCGTTCGGACTGCTGACGAGTTTGATTGAAATCCTTTCGACACTTTCGCCGGATTTCGTCCCGACCGTGACTTCGACATCGGCTTTTTCGCCGTGTGGCTTTGAAGCTGTGACATTGTCAATTCCAGCAATCTCATAGTTCATTGCTGCCAGCCATGCACGAGCATCGGCGTCGGTCTGCCAGTTGTTGAGTTTGTCGCGGATTTCGTCCTCATTCCTGAAGCCATTCCTGGCTGTCTTCGACCCAAGTTCCACCTTTGCTGCATCCGCCTCTTGAGCAGGGACGATATCGCAGAACATCTGCATCAACAGGACGAGAAATACGATTGGCTTCATGGCGATGCTCGCATCAATCTGCAATCCGCTGGAACAAGTGGCATAACACATGTAGAAATATCAAAACAGCAACGACCTCAACACGCCGGCCGCAAATCGCAGCGTCACTAGTGCCGCGGCACTGGCCAGAACTGACGCAGAACACAGCAGCAACAAAATCTCAGACGCGTGCAGCATGGCGATCGTCGCGCGACTGCAGCCGAGACGAAACATCGTCTGCATTTCTGACTCTCGGAGCCGCATCGAAAGGTTGACCACAAGGCCAAGCAGCAGACAGGTGACGATGCCGGCCGCGATCGAACACACCCATGCCAGCTGTTCAATCCGGAACACGATGCTCAGCAGTTCCTTAATTACTTCCGGCGGTTTCAGACACTGAGCTGTGGCCTGTGACGAAGCATAGCGGCCCAGAATCTGCGTGCGGGCTTTTTCGGTTTCCGGGACAACGAGGATCGCAGTGAGCGGAAACGATGCCGGTTCGCCGTGGAAATGGAATGAGTCAATGTTGTCCGCCGTGATCTCGGTGTACGGCAACACGGCGGCATTCGCGGTGACTGATCCAGTGCCCGTGTCGTTCTTCAGAAGTAACTGCGAATCTGTTTGCGTATTCAATTCCTGATGGCCATGTCCGATCCCGTCGATGACCCATGTTGTACGAACGTCGGTGAAGACGGCATCGTCGTCGGGCGAATGCGATTTCGCCAAAACTCCGACGACTTTCATTTTGAGGGGATAGTCTCCGGCCAGATTGAAGGCATTGCGAGGTGCCGAAAGAATTGCATCGCCGGGATGCAACTGCATCTTCGTCGCCACATTGCTGCCCACGACGCAGTCACCGAGCAAGCTGATTGTCTGTCCCTCTGCGACGTTCAATCGCCGGAATTCAAAGTACTCCGGCGACGTGCCAACGATCACGGCTCCTTCTATTCCAGGACGCGATTGCGTCCGATATCGGACGTGCAGCGGAACAGCATAGGCTGCGGCGTTTGCCGTTGACAGATTATCGATCGATTCCACTTCAGCCATTGTGGTGTCGGCGGGCGGGAGCGTCACGAAATACAGGGCATGCAGCGCCAGATCGATGCGGCTGCCTTTCGCTCCGAGCACGAGAGGCGTCGCGTTTGCCCGTGCCGAAATTTCACGGCGGAACTGATCCAGCACCAAACGCACGGTCACCGGTAACCAGATCGTGATGGCGAGGCTGAGGAGGATCGTCACGGAACTACCGCGATGCCACAGCAGCGACTTCCATGCAAGGTAGAGGGCGTTTTTCATGGATCGCCTCTGGCTGGTTCAGCATCATTTCTCTCGTCAACCGTTCGTTCCAGAAACTGATCGAAGGGAATGATCTGATCAAACTGCGGCAGCAGCGAATGATCGTGCGTCACCATGATCAGTGTTGCGCCGGAACGACTGGTTTCCGTCCGCAGCAGCCGGACAATTCGCTCGGCATTGACCGGATCGAGGTTTCCCGTTGGTTCATCTGCCAGCACCACCTGGGGCGACAGTAATAAGGCGCGACAAATCGCCACGCGCTGGCGTTCACCCTGTGACAGACGAGTTACAGATCGCCGCTCGAAGCTCGACATGTGGACGCTCCGCAACAGCATGCTCGCGCGTTCGCGGAGTGTTTTTGTCACCGTGACAGACGGATGAATGCGACACGGAAGCAGGACGTTGTCGAGCACGTTCAGGTAATCAATCAGCTGGAAATCCTGAAAGACCTGGCCAATATTCTGCAGCCGAAAGAGGCGGCGTTCATTGTCGTTCAGGCGATGCACGTCGGTATTGCCGACTCGAATTTCACCGCCGGTACCTGGCAGGATACCGGCGATCAGACTCAGCAGCGTGGTTTTTCCTGAACCGCTGGGTCCAACGATCACTGCAGACCGACCTGTTTCAAGAGTCAGTTGCGGAATCCGCAACCGAAACGTTCTGTCGCCATAAGTGAAAGTGAGCTGGTTAATGGAGATCATGATGAACGTCTGCAGACTTCTCGCTTAACCGCGTAGCCATGGTCTCGCGCATGGATAGACAAGAAATGAAAGCGCGGCCCGATGGGCACGCGGTTAAACGATGTCATGGTTTTAGTACAATCTTCCCGGACAGCGTGCCGGCGGAATTGAGCGTGTTGTCTTCCTGCAGCTGGTGAGCCTTCGCGGCTTCAGACAAAAGAAGTCTCGCTCCGATGAGGGGCTTGTAGCGTCCATCGGCGAGCATCGTATTGAGTGCCATCGCGGCAACTCTTTGTTCTGCCGGCGATGCATTAAACATGGCAAACCCGATGGCGCGGAGATCTTTCACATAGAACGGGCCGACAGGAAACTCGGGACGTGCATCCCTGCCAGCCATGAAAATCATGCGGCCACGCGGTGCCATCAGCGAAATACAACGATCCAGACTCGGGGTTCGAAGTGTTTCAAACCACAGTTGGATGGGCCCGGTCGTGGCCGTGATTTCTGCAAACCGCCGATCGATGTCCTCCGTCCGATATGCGATCACATGAGTTGCCCCGAGCCGCAGGCATTCGGCCACTTTTTCAGCCGAGCCTGCCGTCGTAATCACCGTCGCACCTGCCGCCCTGGCCAGTTGCACGACCGCAGAACCGACACCGCCGGTGCCGCCATTGACAAAAACCACCTCACCCGCCTTCAATCCGCCGTGCAGAAAGAGTCCCAGATGCGCCGTGATTCCGACGAGTGCTCCTGCCGCAGCCGATTCGCTGCTGACTCCGTCCGGAATCGGATACAGCCACTGTTCATCGATCGCACAGAATTCGGCAAAGGTTCCCTGGCGTCCAGACAATCCCTGATTGCTGCCCCACACGCGATCACCGGGTTTGAAATGTGCGGCGTTCGAGCCGACGGATTCGACAACACCAGCAATATCGCAGCCAATGATGTAAGGATTCGGCAACGCCGCTTTGACGATGCCTGCTCGGATATACGTGTCGATCGGATTGACTGCGACCGCCTTGGTTCGAAGCAGTACCTGCCCTTTTTCCAGGACTGGAGTGGGTAATTCAGTCCATTGAATAACGTCCGGTGTTCCCGTCGTCGTGATGACTGCAGCTTTCAAGAGAGAACTCCTTCGGCGAGCGCCGCAGCGTAAGCGGCCCTCTGGTTTTGTGATGAAACATTGATTCATAGTTTAACGGCGAGCCGCAGGCGTATGCGTCGGATCATAGACTCGCCTGCGCCTTCGGCTCGCCGTTAAACGATTAAGCGGGCTCCATGCCGCTCAGAACGTTGGCGCACCCGCGTGGTGCTGCCACGGCTCGATTAAGCTGGCTCCATGCCGCTCAGAACACTAAACACGACGTCGAAATGCAAACACGCTCATCATAACCAACACCACAAGGCTCACACACAACCCCAGCAAAAAACTTCCCGGACGATACGTCCATGCGATGGTATGATTTCCGGCCGCGACACGCACCATGCGACGAAACCCGCGAGACGTCGCTGGATCCATATCGACACCGTCCACCGTCACACGCCAACCCGGAAACATCAGTTCATTCACCGACACAACGGCATCGTCCGTCAACGAAACTCTGAACACATGCCGCGATGGGCGCTGTTCGCTCCACGTTAGTTCGCTCAACGAAGCAGCAGGCTCCACGACCACACGACCAGTCGCCGACTTCAATCGATAGAGATAACAATCCGCGTTGCCTCGCGCCCAAGCGCGATTCCAAAAACTATCCGGAGCCGCGCGAACCAGTTTCAGATCCGGTGATAATCTTGCGATCGCCTCCTGAGCCAGAAAATGTGTCGCACCCAGTTCACGCAGTCGTTCGACGTCAGTTGGTGATGGAAACTCGGAATCATCGACATTCATCTGCGGCCACTTTTGTTTATCAAAGTACTCCGCCGGCCCCAGTCCCAGATACTGCGGCATACAACTCACGCCAAACAGATTGCCCGCGTTTTGTCCAGGAGCCCATAACCTTGCGGTCGGCTTGTTCGCAAACTCCGCCGCAATCCAACTGTCGTTCAAACCGGCAATCGGTGGCGTCGGCACAATCTGAGCATCACACACCGGTGCGTAGCCGGATGAAAGGAGATCAGGCAGCGTTAACATGGCAATCAGTGCCGTCACAACAAATCGCATCGTGCGAGATTTCCTCGCCAGGATTGCATCAAGCACCAGACCTGCAACGATTGCGAATCCCATCGTTGCAACGATGGTGTAACGAGCAGGTCCCATAAAGAAACCAAATCCCGGCAGATGCTTCATCACGGGCACGAACCACCCAAACGCATAGACAATCGCAGCGCCGGACAAGATCAGCCAGGCTTTCCAATGCACCGTCCGCAGTCGCTGTCGCACGGGATATTGCAACAGGCACAACACCATCCCCAGAGGAATCAAACCGACGTATAAGTGCGCTTCTACTTGATTCGTGTCGGCATTCGACTTCAATAACGAAGGTTCCTTCATCTTCTGCGACTGCACGATTTCCGGCGAATGCCAATACCACCAGCTCGCGACGAGCTGGCTCAAATACACCGGCGGCATGTGACCGTACGCCGGATCGAACGATGCGCTTTTACCATCGCGCTGACTCATCTGCCGCAACTCGAACGTGGGGATCAACTGCACTGCTGAAAGCAGGATTCCGACAGCGATGGCACCGCCCACAATCGCACATGCGTGGATACGCTTCAACGATTCCCCGCTCCTCTGAACAGACGCCTGTCGCCCGGACGTCAGCAGCGCATAGCCGAGGCAGCAGAGCTGTGTGATGAACGCCAGTGTAAAATGGCCTGCCAGTAAATGTGTTCCAAACGCCAGTGCGAGGAGACATCCGGCGGATCGACAGGGACGGTTGATGAGTCGCTCCGTCAGCCACAGACAACACGGAAACCAGACACCACCGATGATGCTCCATTCCAGCGACAGCCGCGCTGGAAACCAACCGTAGACAAACACCATGGCAGCCAATAATGCCGACGCATTGCTCAACGCCTGACTGCGACAAAATCTCCATGCGAACACAAACGCCAGAGCATAGTGCAGCAGGATGCTCACGTTGTAAGCCGTGTTGACGGTGAAAACTCGATACAGCAATTGATTCGTCGGATAGAAAATTCCCGCCTGGCTTTCCGCATGAAGTGGATAGCCCAGCCCAGTCCGATCGTGCCACAGCGGCAACTCACCGCGGGAAAATCCGTCCGCCATGACCTGCTTCTGAGGAAAGAAATACGGGTACGTGTCACCGCCCACGATTCCGCCGCCCGTCAACAGTTCGTGCCAGATTCCCAGCGACAACGCGCAGCCGATCGCGATGGCGATCAACCAGTCGAGTTTACTGACGTAACGCGGTGCAGAAACCTGTTGCCGGGCGGAAATGCGACTCATGTCACATCGGCATCAAAGACGCGGACCTTATCCCACGATTCTTTATGTTCGGCAATAAACTTCAGATGGTCTTCCACTGTCTGATATGCGTCATGGGCAGCACGGGAATCAAACACGACATTCAGGCAGACGTCGAAAGCGTGGTCGTTGACCGGTCGAGAGTACTCCGTTGCCAGGGTGCCCGCCGCAAAGAAATGCACACCGGCATGATTCTTCAGATACTTATGACAGGCATCCACAAGGGCCTGCACATTGTCCGGCGAAGAATCCTTTAATTTGAAGAACACGACATGCGACAGTTTCTGACCAGTTGCCACGGGAAGCCTTTTCCAGGAGTGCCATAAGTTTGGAGATGCCGACAGACACAAACACCGCCTGCCGCAAACACTCAAGTATGACACATGAACCAGCGGCTTCAACCGAGCCTGCTGGATAGACCTCCGCCAATCCAGCAAAAAATGACTGTTCCTTGAAACGGCTTCCCGACGTCAGTCATGTTCAAGGGTCGCCCGAATTCAAATGCATTTCTATCACGGCAATCTGAGGTACTGTTACGGCAC
>JANOUN010001252.1:0-4896 GCA_031416875.1 Planctomycetota bacterium
CGATCTGACGCAACGCCTGAATCAGCTTCAGTCCGCTCGCCGCGACCATGCCGACGACGAGATCAATGCTGTCATCAAAAACTACGAACTCGCATGGCGCATGCAGGCGCAGGCACCGGAGATTCTGGATCTGTCCGGAGAGTCCGAATCCACTGCGAAGTCGTACGGCATTGGCGAGAAGGAAACTGATCAGTTTGGGCGGCAATGCCTGCTGGCGCGTCGGCTGTCGGAATCCGGAGTTCGCTTCGTGCAGATCAACTATGCCGATCAATCCTCGAATCCCCGCTGGGATCAACATGCCAACATGCCCGCACACGCAATTCATGCCAAAGCCACTGACAAACCCGTGGCGGGCCTGCTCGCAGACCTGAAACAACGCGGACTGCTGGAAGACACTTTGGTCTGGTGGGGTGGCGAATTCGGTCGAACACCGTTTTCTCAGGGCTCTGACGGACGCGACCACAACCCGAAAGGATTTACCGTCTTTCTGGCTGGCGGCGGGGTGAAGAAGGGTTTCAGCTGGGGCAGCACGGACGACATCGGACGCCTGGCGGTCGAGGGCAAAGTCCACATGCACGATTTGCATGCGACGATTCTGCACCTGTTGGGCGTCGATCACGAACAACTGACCTTCCGGTACGCCGGACGCAATTTTCGTCCGACGGACGTGTATGGTCAGGTCATCACGGATATCATGTCGTGATGTCCTTTTTTTTGTTTGACATGTCAGAACAGGAATGCGAGTCGCGGAGCGACGTCGCCTACGTAGCTCAGTCGCTCCGCCGACTGAGATTCACACGGGAAATCGTAGTCGCATCATCAAGGCAGCCTCATGGTAACCGCCTTAAGGAGTTGTTTCCGCATATGCGGGAACAGGAATGCGAGTCGCGGAGCGACGTCGCCTACGTAGCTCAGTCGCTCCGCCGACTGAGATTCAGACGGGAAATCATAGTCGCATCATCAAGGCAGCCTCATGGTAACCGCCTTAAGCAGTTGTTTCCGCATATGCGGGAACAGGAATGCGAGTCGCGGAGCGACGTCGCCTACGGATAAAGAATCTTATTCTGCAGCAGCACATTTACTGATGTAGCCAGCCCTTACTCCCGCTGATGGCGTAGAAGCTCAACATGTTCCCTGTCCGCCAATGGTATTCACTTCTTCTTGCCATTTGCATCACTGCCTCGGCCAATGTCGTCGCAGAAGATTCGCTGAACCTGATTCAGCAGGAAAACGCCCATGAAGGGGCTCGCGACTGGCAACTGACTCGCGTCAAAGTTGCAGAGGGCGGTTGTCGGTCAACCAGCATCGAAGGGTACTGTTCGAAACAAAGTGTCACAGCGGGTGAATCGATTGACATCATGGTTTCAACCGATCCGGCTCGCGCGTTCCGGGTGGAATTTTTCCGCACCGGCTATTACGGCGGTCGCGGCGCGCGGCTGATGAAGACAATTGATCGTGTTGAAGGCATGACACAGCAGGACCCGACGCCAGGCGAAAAAGATCTGCACGAATGCCTCTGGAAAGCGTCGCTTTCCCTTAAGATTCCGAACGACTGGCTCAGTGGCGTCTATTTGGGTCGCCTTACGACAATTCCCGACGGCAACGAACCGTACTGGCAAAGTTACGTGATCTTCATTGTTCGCGACGACCGGCCTGCAGATGTCCTGTTTCAGTGTTCGGACAACACATGGCAGGCGTACAACGTCTGGCCAAGTCACTATTCGGTCTACACACATCCCAAAGGCGGACAAGGGCCCTGGGCCGATGTGAGTTTCGATCGTCCCTACGGTCGCGAATCGCAATACACATCCGTTGTGAACGATCCGCTGACAGTCGGTGCGGGCGAATTCATTCCGTACGAATTTCCGATGACGTACTGGCTGGAACAACAGGGTTATGACGTAAGCTATGTTTCTAACAGTGATCTGCTGACTGCCGATCGTGGTTTGAAGTGCAAAGCCTTTATCAGCATCGGTCACGATGAATACTGGGATCGACGACAGTTCGACAGCGTGACGAAGATGCGGGACGAAGGCGTCAATTTGCTCTTTCTGTCCGGCAACAGTGTCTGCTGGGTCACCCCGCTGCGCGCCTCAACTGATGGCAGGGAGAATCGCATCTTTTTTCGCGGAGGCCCGTATGGTGCAGAGAATGACTATGCTGTCGGTCGCGAGAAAGACAATGGACCATTCCCGTTCCGAGGCCCTGATGAAGGTCTGCTGATGGGTGCTCGTAACGTGGAACCCGTGAACGGCGGCGGTGACTGGACTGCCATCAAGACCAATCACTGGATGTTCGACCATACCGGCATGAAAAATGGCGAATCGATCCCGGGACTGATCGGCTGGGAATATCATGGTCAGCCAGCGGAGATCCCTGGTCTGGAAGTTGTGGCCGGTGGCACAGCCTGGCAAGGCGGTGTGAATCCTCAACAATGGACGGCCACAATTTATCCCGGCCCGAAAGACAACTTTGTGTTCAATGCAGCAACCATCTGGTGGGCACAGGCACTCGGGGATCCCCCAGGCCATACGTTGCCGTGGTCGCATCACAGCCGACCGCACGGCCCCGATGATCGCGTCCAGCAGATCACGAACAATTTACTGAAGCGGGCAATCGGGAAGTAAGCCCGCAATGGTTGCATTGGTTTTGCCCAACGGTGATGATTCGAGCGAAATACAACTGACTTTCGGTCGAAACAGGATGAGCAGAAACTACGTGAAACCACATTTGCAGTCACTTATTCTGGCCAACCAGATTTTTCAGGACAAAGAGTCGAACAACTTTGTGATTGCCGGGACGTTCAACACACTGCAGGTTCGGCAGAATCAGCCGAATGCAATTGTCAATGCGAGTGAGGCATCAGCTCAACCTCAAAGAAAATCGATTGAGGAACTTCGGTTGGTTGGATCTCCGTGGCTCTTTTTCAGTCTGACTGATATTGTCGGGAAAGTTCCATGTTCAATTCGATATGTCTTCCTGAAGGACAATCAAGTGTTGTTCTCAACGGAGTTCATGGTAGAGTCGAATGACAGACTTGCGACGTTTGAACACAGAATGCCATTACCGCCACTGCTCATCGTTGGACTCGGACAGTACGCACTTGAGTTTCTGGCACACGATGAAATGATTGGCTCACTTCGAATTATGGCCGTAGCAGCAGAAAGCGATGCCGGAGAAGCAAAACATGAATAACACTGTGGAAATTACAAACGTTGGAATCTCTGAACAGAACGTCGGTTGGACTGAATATCCCGCACAGACGTGCTTTGAATGTCGGGTCGCGTTGCTGAGTGAGGACGACGGAGGTTTCAGTATTTACGCGATCAACCTTCCTGGTGTTGCCAGCCAGGGTGACAGCGAGAAAGAAGCGCTCGCCAACATCGTGAATGCCTTGAGCGGTGCCTTGGCGGAATACAAATCCTGTGGTGAGGATATTCCCTGGTCAGAAGATTTCATTGAAGACGGAGCAATTGAACGACGTGTACTCGTGAATCTCAACAAATTGGCCGATGCGGGATTGATGCCTTGAACCAGGACGCGCCGCTGCCGCAAGTCAATGCGTCAGAAGTGATACGTGCCCTGGAATTTGCAGGCTTTCGGGTTCCACGAACAACTGGAAGTCACGTTCAATTGAAGAAGCCCGGTCATCGCTTCGTCGTGACAGTTCCACAGCACGGACCAAAGAGTATCAAGCCTGGAACACTTCGGCAGATCATTCGCGGTGCCGGACTCACGAAAGCTGAATTCGTGGAATTGCTGACGCGGTAGAGGCAACCACGTGGACAGCTCCGGAAGTAAAGATTGACTTCCAGCAGTTCCACACCGCCACCCGCTTTTTCAATTCGGCATCAATTGCCGCAGTCCCACCACGTCCGGTTGCCAAGGTAATCAGTACCTCTGTCGAGCGATTGATGAGTGGTGTTAACATGTGCATTCCTCAGTTTGGAACAAAGTACAGGCGGATCGCTCAATTCCACAAATCAATCCGTTTTTCCGATCGGCTGCCGCAGGCGAATCCGGGTGAGTCCACGTGGGCGATGGCGTGCCTCGAAGATGACGCTGCAGATTACATCTGGTGAATGGCGATCACTGTGGCGTCAATATGATCGTTCTTGCATGTGCGTTGCTTTTGCATGCGCATCCGCTTCGGACTTTCTTGCACAGCAATCACAGCAAGTCTGCAGTCCCTGAACGCTGAAACAGGCGATTCGGATCACTTTATTCACGACGATTCATTGCCCGCCTGTCCGCTCACCCGCATCAGTGAATATCGGCGCAAATCACCATTCATTTCGTGACGCCACTACCTTTTCGTCTCGTGTACTGCCAAGGTTAGTGAACGACCAGTTTCAAGGGTGTCCCGAACGAATTTCTGAAGGAATATGGATTGGTTCTGAGTTGTCCCGATCCAGGACTTACTGACCAACGATGCGAATTCGCTGTTGTTAAAGTGGTTCATCGACAAATTAAGTGCGCGGCATAGAAATCAGAGATTATCCGATGAGTTCGAACTTAGCGAGATGTAGGGCATACAGTTTGGCGATGAAGTAATCGCGGTCACGGTAGCCATAGGCGGTTCTCTGGAGAGCGCCGATCTTGTTGTTAATGCCTTCGAGTCGGCCGGTCGAGATTGGGAAGTCGTACCAGTTGAGGATGCCTGTCCGATGTCCTTCCAGTGTGTTGGCCATTGTTTGCAGAACCCTGATACCGGATGCCCGGGCGCGGGCACACCAGTCTTTAAGGAACCTGCCTGCGATGGCTTTGTTGGACTGTTGCCAGATCTGACCGAGATCCTCTTTCAGATAGTAGGCAATCGCCAGCGATTGATTCAGGTCGAGTGCCTCCAACAGTCGTGCCCGCTCATTCTTTGATTCGTCGAGATCCTCCTGATGC
>JANOUN010001253.1:0-2689 GCA_031416875.1 Planctomycetota bacterium
CCTCGCTGGCGCTTCGGGTTGGTATTAAATCAACAGACCGCAAGCGGGGTGTGGATTTCATCGTTGTTCAGGGTGGAATTCTCAATCCTAACCCGATGCGTCAGCGGGGACTACAGGCTATTTGCCTCGCTGGCGCTTCGGGTTGGTCTTGAATCAAGAGGCCGCAAGCGCGAGAGGGCAGATCCTGGATCGTGCGATGCAATCGGGACTTTCATTGTGGCAAATTCCTCAGGTTCTTCAATAAGTCAGGCACCAGCTCCCGCGACGGGACACGAGCTGATCCGAACCGTAGTGCTTGTGGACTCTCCTCAGATCACCCGCCCGGTCGGGCAGTTTTTGCGCGAGACAGGCTGGACCGTTTACGAAGCATCCAACTGTGGCCAGGCACGGGGCCTGATTACGCGATTCAATCCGGAATTTGTGATCATGGAATTGCTGTTGCCGCTCGAAACCGGCTTCGAATTCTGTGCGTATCTCAAAAAGTCTGACTGCCGCATCGCCGTGATGATCTTTACCGAGGTCCAGCTGGAAGAAGCTCGAAACATGGCGATGTGGGCAGGGGCCGATGCGTTCCTGGCAAAGCCTACCGATCCCAATCGGCTCTATCACCAGATTCTGACCACTGCACAGCGAGTCAGTTCCCGCATCAAGGAGGCAGAAAAGGGCTACGGCGGAAGCATTTCATTTCGGTGCAAATGCGGAAAGTCACTGCGCGTTGGATCGCAGCATGCAGGTCGCGCGATCATTTGTCCCGGATGTCAGCATCTCGCAAAATGTCCTGACTCGCTTCTGGATTCCGGAACGCTGTACCGTTCGATGATGGAAGAACGTCGCGGACTGCGTTCCACTCAAACTGGTATCGCCTGCTCGCACTGTCGCAAGACTGTGGATCCCCGAAAGTGCCGTGTCCGCGATCACCATGAGTGTCTGCACTGCAAAACACCCTTCAGACTTTCAGCAGATTTCTTTGAACAATGGCAGTTGTTTTTTGGTGATCAGGCACAGGAGAGACCCGTGAGCGATTTCAATCCGCTGCGGTGTGTTTACGTGCAATGCGAGAAATGTCGCAATTTGCACCAGTATTTTCGCGATGCAGATTCGCCGCAACCGTGTCCTTCGTGCGGACATCAGCAGTCACTGCCATCGATTCGCGGCGTTCCGGTTTCTCGCGCAGCTCTGGCGAGTACCGGGCGGCTGTTTGAATTTCGACTGTCCGATGGACGGAACAAACTGTTCCTGCTGCCATCGCGGAGAAAATGGATGGTTGGCAGTGCTCCGGCCTGTCCGATCACGCTGCAGAATCAGCCATTGAGGCCACAGCATTGTGCCTTGAAGAATACGTTTGAAGGACCGTACATTTTTCCTGCTGATCCCGCAGCGCAGATCAGCGTGAATGGCAACAACGTCGCAACCCCGACTCTGCTCAAACCCGGCGACGAGATTCAACTGGGTGGCGTGCGTCTGTCGCTGCACGGAACACCGGAACGTCAATTGAGAAAACATCTGTCCGGGTTGTTGAACGACATTGCGGCAAAGCAGAAACTGATCGGCGAACTGGAATTTGCCGAGCCGGCTGCGAAGATCCTGCAGTACTACTGGGAACTTCAGCGATTGCGCTGGATTGAACACCAGCGCACTCAGCAGACAACGCGCTCCAGTGAATCCAGCCTGATGCAACAAATTCAACCCGGCGATCTGATGTAATATAGTGCTGTGTCAATCGTGCTTTGATGTGTGCCACTGGCTCTGCCAGTGTTCTCCATCTGCATGAAACACTGGCAGAGCCAGTGGCACACAACCCATCAATTCATCACTGACAGAGCACTAGCGCACCTCACACACTGAGTTCCCTCCCTGATGACGTTTAAAATTCTCGTTGTTGGTCTCGCCATCTTCACCAGTCGGACCGCACTGGCACAGCCGAACGATCCCGTGCAGGTCAGCATTCCTGCTTCGCAAATGGCAGATACCGTTCACGCATTTGCAGTGGTCGGATTACGGCAATCACCAGACAACAAAACCATGTTTGTCTGTCCAGCGTCATTCACAGATCATGATCTGGAACGCATTCCGAACGCGCCGTTTCCGTTTGGGCTTCACATCAGCGGCCGTGGAGTGACGAACGACGGCGTCCGGACGGTTTCACGCCTCCGCAATCTTTCGTTGCTGAATTTGATTTCAACGAGCGTCACTTGTGAATCGGATTGCGGTTTTGAACAGATGCACAATCTGAAAGACCTCAGCGTCACTGGTTCGCCGGTTACGGATGCAGGATTACAGCAGATTTCGAAACTCAACAGTCTGACCACGCTGGATGTACGGATGACCGCAGTGCATGGTCCCGGACTGGAAAAGCTGAGTGCGTTGAAGCACCTGACATCGCTCGAACTCGACCTCACCACAGAAAGCCTGCGTCACCTTCGCATCGCCGGACAACTTCATGCCCTGCCATACGCGGAGGGTGAAGCCGAGTCCAGTGTTGCGACTGACGACGCAATCGTCGTGATGAATCTGAACGGATTCTACGGTATCGAGATTTCAGATGCCGCAATTGCTGAGCTGGCATCGCTCCCAAAACTGACAACACTGTCGCTCATCGGATCGGATATTACGGACGCAGGCCTGCCACGGCTGTCTCAACTCAAACAGCTTATGACCTTGAACCTTGAGCAGACAAAGGTGACTGATC
>JANOUN010001254.1:0-1764 GCA_031416875.1 Planctomycetota bacterium
TCACGGGTCATGTAATACAGCCCCAACACGATATCCTGTGACGGCACAATGACAGGCTCACCATTGGCGGGTGACAGTACGTTATTGGACGCCAGCATCAAAGTGCGGCATTCCATCTGAGCTTCCAGCGACAACGGCACGTGTACCGCCATCTGGTCGCCGTCGAAGTCGGCGTTGAAAGCGGAGCAAACCAAGGGGTGCAACTGAATCGCCTTACCCTCAATCAGAATCGGTTCAAACGCCTGGATGCCCAAACGGTGCAGCGTAGGCGCGCGGTTCAGCAACACCGGATGTTCGCGGATTACGTCTTCCAGAATATCCCACACGACCGGCTCTTCCGCTTCTACCATGCGCTTGCCGGCCTTGATCGTAGTAGCCAGTCCAAGAATTTCCAGTTTATGAAAAATGAATGGCTTAAATAATTCCAGCGCCATTTTTTTGGGCAAGCCGCATTGATGCAACTTCAATTGCGGGCCCACTACAATCACCGAGCGCCCGGAATAATCCACGCGCTTACCGAGCAAGTTTTGACGGAAACGTCCGCCCTTGCCTTTGATCATGTCGGCCAGCGATTTCAGCGGACGCTTGTTGGCGCCGGTCATTGCTTTACCGCGACGGCCGTTATCCAACAGCGAATCCACTGACTCTTGCAGCATACGCTTCTCGTTACGCACGATGATTTCCGGCGCTTTCAATTCCAGCAATCGCTTCACGCGATTATTGCGGTTGATGACACGACGATACAGATCGTTCAAATCGGAAGTAGCAAAACGACCGCCGTCCAGCGGAACCAACGGACGCAGCTCTGGCGGCAGCACCGGCAGCACCGTCATAACCATCCACTCCGGCTTGATGCCGGAAACAAGGAACGCCTCGAGTATCTTCAGGCGTTTCGCATATTTTTTGATTTTGGTTTCGGAACTGGTTGCTTCCAGTTCGGCGCGTAACTGCTCCACCTCAGCGGGCACATCCAGCGCACGCAAAAGCGAGCGCACACCTTCCGCACCCATCAACGCAGTAAATTCGTCGCCATACTCTTCCAGCTTGGCCAGGTAATCATCTTCAGACAGCAGTTGGCCGCGCGTCAGCGGCGTCATGCCAGGTTCTGTCACTACATAGGCTTCGAAATACAGCACGCGCTCTATATCGCGCAGCGTCATCGCCAACACCATGCCAAGACGTGACGGCAACGACTTCAGAAACCAGATATGCGCGACCGGGCTAGCCAGATCTATATGCCCCATGCGTTCACGGCGCACCTTGGACAGTGTCACTTCCACGCCGCACTTCTCGCAGATCACACCGCGGTGTTTAAGGCGTTTGTACTTACCACACAAACATTCGTAATCCTTGATGGGGCCGAAAATTTTGGCGCAAAACAAACCATCGCGCTCTGGCTTGAAAGTACGATAGTTGATGGTCTCCGGCTTCTTCACTTCCCCATACGACCAGGAACGAATTTTCTCCGGCGAGGCCAACCCGATCTTGATCGAGTCGAACTCTTCTTTTTGCGTTACCTGTCTGAACAAATCCAGCAATGCTTTCATGTGTGACTCCTAAAATCTGATTGGTCGGGCTGTAGGTCGGGTTTACCATTCAGAGGTTCTTGCTGCACCCCTAGGTCCCGACAGGTTTGGTCGGGTTAAACCCGACCTCCTCCTATACTCAGTGTCGCTCCAAATCGATATCAATGCCCAGAGAACGAATTTCCTTGGTCAACACGTTGAATGACTCTGGCATGCCAGCATCAATCTTGTGGTCACC
>JANOUN010001255.1:0-3157 GCA_031416875.1 Planctomycetota bacterium
GTCGCCGTCATCTCGGTCGGTGCCGCCACCGAAGCCGAGATGAAGCAGACCAAGGCCCGTATGGAAGACGCGCTGCATGCAACTCGTGCAGCAGTCGAAGAAGGTATTTTGCCTGGCGGTGGCGTGGCATTGTTGAGAGCAATCGACGCTGTCAAAAAGGTCGAAGCCACTGGCGACGAAGCAATCGGTGTGGGCATTATCGCCCGCGCTCTCGAAGCACCGGCGCGCACGATTGCCAGCAACTGCGGCAAAGACGGGGCTGTCATTGTGGACGAAGTCCGGCAGCTTAAGGGAGCCATGGGCTACGATGCTGCCAAAGACGAATATGTGGACATGTTTACTGCTGGAATTCTGGACCCGACCAAAGTCGTGCGAAGCGCGCTGTCGAATGCAGCGTCCATCGCAGGGCTGATGCTGATGACTCAGGTTCTGGTTACGAAGACCGAAGACGCTGGGGGCGGCAAGAAGTCGCCTTCCGAAGGCGTCGTGCGTTAGTGATCCAGGACAGGCTGATCGCGGGTCCGCTGGAACCGTATGATGCCTTCACGTCCCGATCCTGAATCTGCGGGGCACCAGCAATGGTGTCCCGCGTTCGTTTACACCAATCACGCCTGACAGGCAAATGACGCGGCTTCTGAAGATATCTGTTGCCCTGCAGGCTCGCGATTGACACCTCTCTCTGGTTTCTGATGATGACGACTCAGCGATGCTACTACGAAGTTCTCGGCGTGGTCCGCACTGCGTCACCCGACGAACTGAAGAAGGCTTACAAAAAGCTGGCCTTGAAGTTTCATCCGGATCGCAATCCCGACGACGAAAACGCGATCAACTCGTTTAAGGAAGCGGCCGAAGCGTTCGAGGTTCTCAGCGATGCCGACAAACGTGCGCGCTACGACCGTCTGGGGCACGCCGGTGTACGTGGTGCAGGTGGCGGGGCGGGCTTCCAGGATGTGAACGACATCTTCGGTGCGTTCGGGGATCTGTTCGAGGGCTTTGGCTTTCAATTCGGCGGCGGTGGTGGCGGTGGTTCACGTGGAGGTCGTCGCTCCGGGGCGTCGCGCGGTGAGTCACTGCAGACGAAAATCCGGATTGACCTGACCGAAGCATTCAGCGGCTGCAAGCGAGAACTTCGCATCTCGCGACACGAAGCCTGCGACACATGTCAGGGGTCCGGCTGCAAGCCAGGGACGTCACCGATCAAGTGTTCTACCTGCGGCGGGCAGGGTCAGGTGATTCAGTCTCAGGGATTCTTCAAGTTTCAGACTACGTGCCCTGCGTGCCGGGGACGCGGGACGGTGGTGAAGAATTCCTGTCCATCATGTAACGGCCAGGGTCGGTTGTTGAAGGAAGTGACACGGGAGATTGCAATTCCCGCAGGAATCGATGCGGGGATGCAGATGTGCCTGCGTGGCGAAGGTGAAGCCGGACTCAACGGCGGCCCCCGTGGCGATCTGTTCGTGGATGTCGATGTCAAGAAGCATCCACTCTTTCAGCGCGAAGGACAGGATCTCATGTACCGGCTGCCGATCACGTTTGGTCAGGCAGCACTGGGTGCGGAGATTGTGATTCCCACGTTGAAGGGGCCGGAATCACTAAAAATCAAGCCAGGGACGCAACCGGGGGAAGTCAATCGACTTCGAGGCCTGGGAATGCCCGACCCTCGCGGCGGAAATGGACGAACCGGTGATCTGCTGGTCGAGATCCAGGTCGAAGTGCCGCGCAGATTGTCCGCGGAACAGGAAGAACTGCTGCGAAAACTCTCCGATCTGGATCACAAAGACGTAATGCCTCACAGCAAATCTTTCTTCGAAAAAGTGAAACAGTTCTTTTCGGGACAGGAAGAGACAGAAGAATAGGGTTTATACATGACACAAGCAGAACCAAACGGCAACCCCTCGGAACAATCACCCTCAACTGGTGACGAGCCGGTGGTGCATGCATTCGCGGAGGGATTGGCGCAGGATCCTGGCTCTCCGATCCTCAATGCCGAACTGCAGTCAAAGATTGATGACCTGCAAAACCGTATGATCCGCATGCAGGCGGACACGGACAATTTTCGGCGTCGAATTCAGCGGGAGCAGGACGAAGCCCGCAAGTTCGAATCGCTGCGACTTTTGCGGGATATTCTCCCCGGACTCGATGGACTCAATCGCGCCGTGAGTAGTGCGGAACAAACGGGTGATATGCAGACACTGCTCAACGGCATCAGGATGGTAGCCCAGCAGTTTCGGGATACGCTCAAAGCTCATGCGGCGGAGCCGATTGACGCGCTCGGAAATCCTTTTGATCCGAATCTGCATGAAGCACTGACTCAGATTCCATCCGCTGAACACGAACCCATGACCGTCCTGCAGGTTGTAGAAATGGGTTACCGCCTGCATGATCGAGTCGTCAGGCCGGCGCGTGTGATTGTTTCCTGTGCTCCGCCAGAGGCGTAGGGCATTGCGATTGAAAGTGGGATCAGCTTCCAGCTTGTCAAGTCTGCCAAAAACATTGAGTTTTTATCAGGCAATGGCTGGCTGGAAGCTTATCCCACGCAGAAATTGAGACTAATTCAACAGATCGCCGGCCACCGGTTTCCTGTTTTTCCTGCTTTGTTTCGAGATGTGAACTTATGCCAACCTACGAATATCGATGCGACGCGTGTAATAACAAGTGGGAAGAATTCCAGTCGATCAAAGCCGAGCCGACGAAGAAATGCCCTAAGTGCAAAAAGGCCAAAGCCGAACGGATCATCAGCGCTGGCGGCGGCATCATCTTTAAGGGCTCCGGATTCTATCAGACGGATTATCGCAGCGAGTCCTACAAAAAAGGCGCGGACGCGGCAAAGAAAGCCCACGAATCTTCAACTGCGACGACGTCTGATTCCAGCAAGAGCGATTCCGCAAAGTCCGAGACTAAACCTGCGGCGACACCGAAGGCAAAAAAAGAATCGGGCGATTGAGATCTCCGTACGGCGGACAATCCTGTCCCCGAGATTCCCAGGCGACTGCTGCTCGGCGTCGAGTCTTTCCACGTTTCAATCACCGAAGTCCTGGCTGGCGAACGACTCCTCATTCGACTTCGCCCGACGAGTCTGTCTGATGACCGCTGTTTTTGTGAGCGGCAAGGCGCTAGCGGGGTGTTGATTTAATACCAACCCGAAGCGCCAGCGAGG
>JANOUN010001256.1:0-1922 GCA_031416875.1 Planctomycetota bacterium
CCATAACACCGGTTGTTGCTGCAGAACCTGAGGAAGTGCCCCTGCAGTTGGTCGATCCCCTGGTTCCGACTGCGGCACCGATGCTTGGGACTTCGGCTCGCTGGGTTCCGGATGCGCCAGTGCCCGTGTTGCCTCAAGCGCCTGTTGTGCCGTCAAACGCCCCGGCAAAGGGACTCGCTGGCCCCGGCCTGCAGAATCTTTTGACTACGGATGTTCAGCCGGATCCCGCAGCGCCTCTGTTCGCTGTGGCAATGCCTGCAGATCGTCTGGAAGCAGCGTCTGGAAGCGTGATTGATCGCGTCAAAGGTCGCCGCAGGAAATCTCGCAACGTCACCATGTTCGCCAGCATGATCACAGTTCTGATTGCTGCCGTCGGCGGAAGTATCTGGTTCTTCAGTCAACAGAGTGATCCTGCAGCATCGCAGCCAGGGATCAAGGCCAGCGCTGAGTATCAGGAAGAAGTTGGCAACAGGGCGGCATCAAATGACGACGCAAAGACACTGAGTCCCACATCGGGCGAACCGATCCCTATCGATTATCTGCCTTTCACACCGCATGTCCTGTGTCATATGCATCCGGCTGAGTTATGGAAGGAAGACCGCAACACGGCAGAGTTGCAGGCGATGCTGAGTACTCTTGGGCTCTGGCTCAAAGAGCAGATTGAGACGCGGACGCGTTACAAACCGGAAGAGATTTCAGAACTGACATTTGCTGTCAACTTCGGCCCTCGAATGACGGCACCGGACGTGGCTGCCGTCGTGCGTCTGAAGTCACCACAATCGGATCAGGAATTTATGCAACGATTCAAGGGTCGCATTTACGCGGACCCGAAAGTCGAATTGTACGAAACGCCCGATTTCAGTTACATGATCATTGATGATCATACATTCGCCGTTGCGCCATCGAATATGTCTGAATCGCTGGCGATGGCGATGAAAGATCCGGCACTCTTGTCATCCGACATGGAGCCTTTGATGCGGGAGTCGGATCGTGATCGGCACCTGTCTCTGGTGTTCGATGTGAAGATTGTCGATTCACATCGGGAGGAAGCATTTATCACTCAGCTGCAGACATTGGCGGACAAATTCCTGTTCTGGTTTGGTGAAGACGTGCAGACCGTTTCGTGGAGCATGCATCTGGAGCCAAATCTCTTCATGGAGACATTACTGCATCAGACACAGGCCAGCACACCAGTCAAGCTGCAGCGTTTTACTCAATTGAAGCTGTCGCACCTTCCGGACGAGATCCTGAGCGGCGTGCGGATGATGCGACCTGCTACCGTCGGTTCGCGCGACATGATCGGACGCTTTCCGGCGATGATTAAAGCTCTTCAAATTGGCACGACTTCTCACATTGATCCATCCGGCGTCAGGCTCGTCACACTGCTTCCTCAACACGCCTCCGCCAACCTCGCTGCGGGAGCCCTCTTGACCTGGAACCAGTCTCTGTTGACGAACTTCGACGACGATTCGCATCTGACAAAAACCGACACGATGAAGATTCCGGATAAAGTTGCCGATCGTCTGAAACTGCTGGTGCTGATCGATTTTCGCGCAACACCACTGCAGGAAGCACTGGGTTATATCGGAGATTCCATCAAGACCGAAGTCTCGATCGACGGCAAGGCACTCCAGGGGGCTGGTTTCACCCAGGTCATGGCTCAGACGTATGACCTCGGCAACGTCACGGCTCTGAAGGCCTTCGACACGATCTTAAAGAAATACGCCGGAGAACGTGACCCCATGGTGCTGGTTGTGGATGAAGCAGGAAAGAAACTTGTGATTTCGACAGTGTCAAAAGCGAAAGCGGACGGACTGACAGTTTTCGATACAAAGGAATGAAGCTCATCGCGAATCCTGCCGACGAGGAAGCGTTCCGCCGGCTCCTCACGGTGCGGATGCTCGGGGAGATGGACCTCGACG
>JANOUN010001257.1:0-2327 GCA_031416875.1 Planctomycetota bacterium
CTGTGTCTCGACAACATTCTCACCGGTTTCGGAAAACATTTCCAAATCTGCTTTAAATGATTATGATAAAATAATTACGGACCAGTGCTTACCAGCGCGCAAACTCGCATCGTCCTCGCGGGTGATTCAACGGTGACCGATGACGCTGGCTGGGGAAAAGGTTTCGCCGAGCTGCTCAACGACCTTGGCTCTGACCGCATCAAAGGCAATCACGAACACGCTCGCTGGGTCTCGCTGTCCGGCCAAAACGATGGCCAGCCCGTGACGATTACCGTTCTCTGCCATCGCGACAATTTTCGTGCGCCTCAGGCCGCGCGGCTGCATCCCACAAAGCCGTATTTTGTGTTCTGTAGTTGGCAAACCAGGTTTCCACCGACGCGAGGTCGGTGGGGAACAACGGATGACATCGACTCTCGCAAATCATGGGGTTGCGGTCGAAGCCTGCGCCACGAGAATTAAAACGGCACATCAAAGTCCTGATCGTCGTACGCCGGATGTCTCAGGCGTTCATCGATTTGGCTTTGAAGATCCGCAGCGCGACTGACAAGGTCGGGGTGCTCCGCCGCCAGTTGTTCCAGAACATGCTTGAAACTTTCAGCGAATGTGGCCAGTTCGTCTGGTCCTGAAGCCGTCCGATAATCGCGGAAGGCGGCGTTGAGTAAATCGATATCGGACTGTTCTGCATCGGCCGTCTTCAACCAGCCCACAATTTCGGCGACCAGAAATGCCATGCCGAGATGGCCAAATCTGTCACCAGGTATTCTCTCTTCGCCAATGAAAGTACTTTTCCACGGTGAACCCAGCGGATCTTCGGCGTCTTCACCCAGCTCTTCTCGTCGCTTTCGATCGGCCTCAATGCGGACGCTCATTTCTGCATACTCTTTCTGCCGGGCTTCCCAGGCCTCGCGGGTGGCGTGGATGGAAAATGCGAAATCGTCGTCCACATCAAGGGAATATCCATCGAAATGACAGATGCTCGGTCCGAAACTCTCGCTTGCCATCATCTCGCAAATCGGGCAATCACAATCGATCATGTGACCACCAGTGCTGACCAGAGGAATCCGAATGCGTTCACAGCGGATGATTTCCTCAGGTGATTCACCGCCCTCAAACGGGCTCATTCGCCAATCCGCCAGAAACTCCTCCATGGCCTTCGCCAGTTTCTGCGATGCGTCAGCGCCTTCGATTCGCTTTTGGTCCTCCAGGAGCCACATCCATCCTGCTTCAATCGTTTCGCGGCAGGCATCGAAGTACAAAACGACTTCGTGCCGACCCATCGCCGCGGATTCGAATGTCGATAATTCCACTGGAATCGGGACTGGCGCTTCATTCTGATAAACTCGAAACGTCTGGCCATCCGCGAGGTCCGAGATCCATTCTTTCCCGATGTGCAGGCAGTCGCGCGGGATGCCGCCATTGAGTTCTGGCCGCGGTGTCATCAGCCAGTCACGATGAACGCTCAACGTCAGGTCATGACGACCACACGGCTTGTCCTCCCAACCCTTGCCGATCCACTCCTCCCCGCTCTGAATCAGCGACAGCATTCGCTCCGCAAAGCAGCGAGTCAGCGCCGAGCCCCAAAGCAGATCGCGGCGTGGATCGGGAATGATCAACGGCGCTGAACGCAGACTGTGGATAGTGTCCGGAGCAACGTGCTGAAGTAATTCCCACCACGGCGGAAGCGCCGTGATGTGAGTCAACGGGCCATCTTCGTTGATGGGCGTGTGACGCAGTCGCAGCAAAGGGAATTGACCGCCTGTGAGAACTCGCCGCTGTTTCAGATCCAGCACAAACCACGCGAGCGCATTCGGAAGTTGCCGGATGGCGTCGTCGAGGCTGGTCTCACGAATCGAGAAGCCATCGGCGAATTCTGTATTCTCCGGATGAAACCTATAACGCGGCCAGACCATGGCGATGTCGTCCCACGTTGCCGGATCCTCCGCCGAACATGCCTGCAGTGCCAGCGAATCCACGTCGTTGAGCAGGGAAACAACACGAACAGATTTGTGATCGATCACTACTGCCAGCGCTTCATGCGAAGAGGACTCTTCACGCATGATTCTTCTCCCGGAAAAAAGTCGAATCGCGGTCGATGTTGACGCAGCTCATCATTGTCACAAAGAGAGCCTTGCTGTCCAGCATGGCGTTCAATGGGTGCAGTCGCGACTGTTCCTGGCAGTCCCAGGAGTCTGTCTGAATACCGCTGTTTTTGTGAGCGGCAAGGCGCTAGCCGCCGGCTTTTGCTGGCGAATTACCCGCGGCTAGCGGTCTGTTGATTTAGTGATTTTTGGGGCTCATGGTCATACCAACCCGAAGCGCCAGCGAGG
>JANOUN010001258.1:0-4854 GCA_031416875.1 Planctomycetota bacterium
TGGGCCAGCTGAGCCCCATGCTGGTTGGCAGTTGAGTAACACGGTCCGCAGATCATTCTGGCTCGACACTCCGAAGCGAGAACTCGTGCCACGGAGTGTCGGGGCACATTGGGTTCCGGGCGAAGTAAACGGCAAGGAGTCATATGGATTTTTCGAAACGACTTGAATCCAGAGAACGGCACATAGATAATCCAAGCTGGACATCAATGAGGATGTCCATGACGTCTCCTTTGAGAAAACTCATAAGTCACCAACGAAAACTTGCATCACATGCTTCGATGTTGCATCAGCGTCCTGATCTGCTTAGTACGGCATTCCGGTTTCATCAGCGCGGATGAGTTGCCAGGCATTGCAAAAGAAAAACCAACGGATGGTTTTTCCGTCAGGACAGAACAGGGCTGGATGGTTCCGTATGATGTCACGATTCCCGGCACGGATGTCATGTTTCGCATGCTTCCCATACCAGGCGGAGAATTCGTCATGGGCAGCGGCGACTCCGAAGCAGGCCGCAAAGACGACGAAGGGCCGACGCGCAAAGTTCTGGTTGAACCGTACTGGATGGCTGAATGCGAAGTGAAGTGGGAAGAGTATAAGCTGTTCATGCAGTTGTACCGGTCCCTCAAGGAATTCGAAGAACGCCGGATTCGGGCTGTGACGGATGAAAACAAGATCGACGCCATCACAGCCCCAACGCCGCTCTATGAGCCGGACTTTACGTTTGAATACGGAGAAGATCCGAAGCAGCCAGCCGTATCGATGACTCAGTATGCTGCCAAGCAGTACACCAAGTGGCTGACGGCGATTACCGGGCAGCAGTTTCGACTGCCCACTGAAGCGGAATGGGAATATGCGTGCCGTGCCGGCACCACCACCGCCTACTCGTTCGGCGACGATCCTGCACAGCTCGACGATTACGGATGGTTTGCGGACAACAGCAATGCCGAAGGGACAAAAGTCGTTCGCCAGAAGAAGCCGAATGCCTGGGGATTTTATGATATGCACGGCAACGCTGCAGAGTGGTGCATTGACGGTTACGGCCCGTACGCAGCTGCAGACAAACCAGTCGACGCCGCTGCGGACTGGGTCCGTACCGACAAACCGGACCCGCGCGTGGTACGCGGCGGAATGTGGGAATTTCCTGCCACGGATTGTCGCTCGTCCGCTCGTCTGGGCTCGAACGATCTGGAATGGAAAGCCTATGATCCCAATCGTCCCCGTAGTCCGTGGTGGTACACAACTGACCCCGCGCGGGGCGTGGGGTTTCGTCTGATGCGTGCGTTGAAACCCCTGTCGCGTGAGAAGATCGAAGAATTCTGGAAGATCGACAGCGAGGATATTGAGTTCGACGTGAATGATCGCATCAGCGGAGGCCGCGGTGTGCTTGGCTTGGCCGATAAAGATCTGCCGCAGGCAGTTCTGGATTTACAGAAATAAAAAAAGGCGACGCTGCGGGGCGAATGACGGATTGAACGGAATCTGAGGTAACACAATGAGTTCCGATAATTTTTCAACGCTTGCCCGTCGGGAGTTTCTGCAGACGGGTGGAGCGGGATTTGTTGCGACAGCGACGGCCGCGCTGCTGGCGGAAGGACTTGAACATCCGTCGGCGATGTCAGGGCTGAAATCGGCATCGACCGCTCCGCAATTTCCCGCGACGGCAAAGAGTGTCATCTTTCTGTTTATGGAAGGTGGCCCCAGCCACATCGACCTGTTTGACCCAAAACCTCTGCTCAACCAATTGTCCGGTCAGCGCATGCCGGACAGTTTCGGTGATGTCATTACCGCGATGGGTGAATCGCATTCTCCGCTGCTGGCCTCCCAGAGACGATGGCAGCAGCACGGTCAGGCCGGGACATGGGTTTCCGACTGGTTGCCCCACACGGCTCAGTGTGTCGATGACATCGCCGTGATTCGCAGTTGCTGGGCGGACGGCATCAATCATTCGTCCGGTGTCTGTCAGATGAATACCTGTTCGATCCTCGGAGGACGTCCGTCCCTGGGCAGCTGGGTTTCTTACGGACTGGGTTCTGAAAACAACAATCTGCCGTCCTTCATCGTGATGCAGGACAACAAATCTTCCGTTGTGAACGGCCCTCGCAACTGGAGCGCGGGATTCATGCCGGCCATGTATCAGGGTGTGCGGCTGAACGAAGGCTCTGAACCGATTCCCAACCTGAATCCTCCCGAAGGTTCCGGGCTGAGTCAGCAACAAAGCAAACTGCGACTGCTGGATCGACTCAATCGCGACTTCGCAAATCAGCATCCCGAACAGTCGGAACTGGACGCCCGCATTGCAGCTTATGAACTGGCATTTCGGATGCAGGCCCGGGCACCGGAAGCTGTGGCGATCGACGACGAAACAGCGGCGACGCAGGCCATGTATGGCATGGATCAGAAGGAGACTGCGACGTTTGGACGAATGTGTCTGCTGTCACGACGTCTGGTGGAACGCGGGGTGCGTTTCGTGCAACTGTATCATGGAGCGGGCAGCAAATGGGACGCGCATTCGGGGATTGAAGCGAATCATTCAGGACTCTGTCGGGCCAGCGACCAGCCGATTGCCGGACTGTTGAAGGACTTGAAGCAGCGCGGCCTGCTGGATCAGACACTGGTGGTGTGGGGCGGTGAATTCGGACGCACGCCAATGTCAGAAAAAGGCAACGGTCGCGATCACAATCCCACGGGCTTTACGATGTGGATGGCTGGCGGCGGCGTGCGTGGTGGCCAAACGATCGGCACCACTGACGAACTTGGTTTGCGGGCCGTGGAAGATCGCCTGCATGTGCATGACCTGCATGCATCGATTCTGCATCTGCTGGGACTCGACAACCGACAACTCACCTGGTTCTTCAAGGGGCGTCCCGAACGCCCCACGGTGAATGAAGGCGATTTTTTCAAGCGGTTGGTGACCGGGTGATTAACTGTTTTCAGGAGTTTTGAATAAGACGGTCGCGATCACTATCCTCGCGGGCACAAGTGGAGCGTAGCCGGATTCGCAAGAATTCGGAGGTGTGCATTATTCATGGTCGAATTTTGACGACCGTGCGAACAGTAGGTTGTCGATGGCGGCAAACAGGGGATCGCGCTGCTTTCCTGATGCTGGCTGCATTGAAAATCCATAGCGGACCTGTCACAACTCGCCTCGCGAGGCACGGTATTGCCCGAAATGACGCAGCGCGGGCTTCGCCCGCAACCCAAATTCGAATCCGGAACCAAGAGTGTGGTCAAGCGTCTGGCTGAGTCCAGGTTCATGAGAAGTGTTGTGCTTCACGGAGCAACACATCCGACAAAAAAATAGATGACAGAAAAATAGAGGACAGAAAAATAGACGACAGAAAGCAATGTCTTTCTTTGATTCATTTTTCTGTCACTAATTTTTCTGTCGGACTTGTCCAATTTCTGCAGCGTGCCATCAGAAATCTTCGCGGGACCGCAAGAAATCAACTGTGAGTAGTACGAGCAACGCCAACGATTTTCAGTCAGGTGCATGATCTCATGGTTCAGGTGAACGAGAATTTTCTCAAGTTGAAAGCTGGCTATCTGTTTCCGGAAATCGGTCGTCGAGTGACCGCATTTTCGCAGGCCAATCCTGCGGCAAAAATTATTCGACTGGGAATCGGCGATGTCACGGAGCCTCTGCCGCCAGCGATCATCAAAGCCATGCACGACGCCGTGGATGATATGTCGCACCGCGAATCATTCAAAGGCTACGGGCCGGAACAGGGGTACGCTTTTCTCCGAGAGCCCATTGCACAACATGACTTTGCCGCGCGCGGGATCGACATTTCGGCAGATGAAATCTTTATTTCCGATGGCTCAAAATGCGACTCTGGCAATATTCTCGACATCCTTGGCGCGGGCAATCGCATCGCGATCTCTGACCCTGTGTATCCGGTTTACGTCGACACCAACGTCATGGCCGGACATACCGGTCCGGCGGATGCCAGCGGACGATTCGAGGGGCTGGTCTATCTTCCTGGCAACGAAGCCAACAACTTCGTACCCGACCTGCCGTCTGAACCTGTCGATCTGATCTACCTGTGTTACCCGAACAATCCCACGGGGACAGTCGCCTCGAGAGAAACGCTCAAACGCTGGGTCGACTATGCCCGAGCGAACAATGCACTGATTCTGTTCGACGCGGCCTACGAAGCGTTTATCTCCGACCCGACGATTCCGCACAGCATCTTCGAAATCGAAGGTGCAAAGGATGTCGCGATTGAGTTCCGCAGTTTCAGTAAGAGCATTGGCTTTACCGGCGTGCGCTGCGGTCTGACGGTGGTTCCAAAACAGTTGATGGGAACCACATCGTCCGGTGAAAAAGTGTCACTGCATCAGCTCTGGAATCGCCGTCAATCGACGAAATTCAACGGTGCGTCGTACGTCGTCCAGAAAGGTGCGGCAGCGGCATATTCGTCCGATGGACAAGCTCAGATGCGAGGCTTGATCGACTTTTACATGACGAATGCGAGACTGCTTCGAGAAGGGCTGAGCAAAGTCGGGATTAAGGTTTTCGGCGGTGTGAATGCCCCTTATGTCTGGCTGCAGACGCCGAAGAACCTGTCGAGCTGGGACTTCTTTGATCTGTTGCTGAGCAAAGCCCACGTCGTCGGAACACCCGGCAGCGGCTTCGGTGCGGCGGGAGAAGGCTATTTTCGTCTGAGTGCGTTCAACAGCCGACAGAATGTTGAGGAAGTTCTCGAACGCATCTTCAAGGTCATTGTCTGATCCCCTCGCACATCTGAGTCAACACCATGAAGGCCGCTGTCTTTGAGCAGTTTCGGATGCCATTGGAAATTCGGGACGTACACGATCCCTTGCCGGAATCGGACGCTGCAATCATCGCTGTTCGCG
>JANOUN010001259.1:0-2720 GCA_031416875.1 Planctomycetota bacterium
GCATCAGCAGCAACGCGGGGACGAAGACACGAGGCGAAATCGCCAGGCGAATCGCTTCCAAAAGCCGCAAGGACGGAATCGCCGCCAGCCAGTCAATCCGCGTGACTCGATCGCCGTCTTCGTTCATTCGCCCTGTTTCTCCCTGAGTGATTCCAGCCAGCCCGGTGCTTTTCGCACGGCTGGCCAGTTGGTGAATTTGTAGGGTGTGACAAGCGGCAGCGCAGGCACACCATGTCTGTGATTCGGTGTGCCTGCGCGTGGCTTGTCACACCCTACAGATTGCGCATCGTCAATAGCTGGCCGACCGTGACCCAAAGCCGCAGGCGCCGGTGAACACCACCGTGGTTGAGCTACCATTTCAGGATGACTTTGCCGGATTGCCCGGACTTCATCGCCGCGAAGCCCTGTTCAAATTCGGTGTAGTGCAGACGATGCGTGATCACCGGACTGATATCCAGTCCGCTTTGCAGCATGACGGTCATCTTGTACCACGTTTCATACATCTCACGGCCGTAGATTCCGTGGATCGTGAGCATGTTGAATACGACCAGATTCCAGTCGATGGCGATATCTTCCGACGGTATGCCACGCATTGCAATTTTTCCGCCATGCGCCATGTTTTTCAGCATGTCGCGAAACGCGGATGGATTGCCAGACATTTCCAGCCCGACGTCAAACCCCTCCGCCATTCCCAGCTCACGCTGTATGTCTTCGAGCTTTTCGGTTTTGACGTTCACCGCTCGCGTTGCGCCCATTTTCTTCGCCAGTTCCAGACGCCACGGATTGACGTCCGTCACGACGACAAAGCGTGCACCAGCGTGACGCGCAACGGCCGTTGCCATCAGTCCGATCGGTCCGGCTCCGGTGATCAACACATCTTCACCAAGGACCGGAAATGCCAATGCCGTATGCACCGCGTTACCGAATGGATCAAAGATCGACGCAATGTCACGATCAATTGAAGCGTGATGATGCCACACGTTTGTCATCGGCAGGGCAATGTATTCGGCAAACGCGCCCGGTCGGTTAACGCCGATCCCCTGCGTCTTTGCGCAGAGATGACGTCGGCCCGCCAGACAGTTTCGACAGCGACCGCAGACGACATGGCCTTCACCGCTCACGACTTCGCCGGGATGAAAATCGACGACATTGGATCCCACCGAAACCACTTCGCCGACAAATTCATGCCCAACCACCATGGGGACCGGGATTGTTTTCTGAGCCCACGCATCCCATTCATAAATATGCACATCGGTGCCACAGATGCCCGTGCGATCCACTTTGATCAGCACGTCATTGACGCCCACTTTAGGTTCCGGAACATCTTCCAGCCAAAGCCCCTTTTGGGGATGTCGCTTCACCAGAGCCTTCACGTCCGCTTCCTTATTATGAGTTGGGAATTACCACCCGATCAGTGTTGCCGTCGATTACGATGGATCGTCGAAGTGACTTTTGGATTGCGACGTAACCCAGATTTGCCACCTCGCTCACTGACGGACCACCGCGGAAGACCTGGTGCCACAGGAATCACGGGATCGGAGCAGGCGTTGTCAGTGTCATTCCCCGAGGCTGCGTTGGCACTTTTTTCCGGAGCGACAACAGGCAGTTTGCGCAGGCGAATTCGACGAAAATGAACAACAGAGCCTTCACTCTGTAAGGCAATGCTGCCCGAAAATGGTTTGGCGCCGCTCACTTCACCGGCTTTCTTGCCATTCACTTCCACTATCAACCGACCACTCTGGCTGATGATTTTTCCTTCATTCCAGGTATCCACAGGCCGCGCAAGATCGGGTTCCGCTTCGCTGGAATGGTCGCTCATTGCGTCGCCGCTGGGAAACACGCTCCCTGCCTTTGGTTGATGCAGTTGCACCTGCATGGATGTCGGCCAGATTCGTGGTTCGTCCTGCGTGTACACAAGCACGCCGCTGTTGCCGGCCGCATCTTTGGGATATTTCCATTCCAGCGTCAGTTCGAATTCAGAGCAGCTCTCCGTCGTATACAGAAAGCCTTTGGGCTCGCCGGAACAAATCAGAACAAGTTCTTTATCATCCCCCTCGCGAACAACTCTCCAGACCGGTGCGTCCGGGATCGCAGGTGCGGAACTGAAAACTTTCCAGTGCTGGCTCAGATCATCCGTCAACAAATCAATGGTCCTAGACTCTTCCTTCTGCGGTACCGTCTGAGTATCCACCGCGACTGCAGGTCGCTGTTCCGTCTGTGTCTTTTTCGCAATCGGCTTTACGGCTGGCGAAACGACAGTCGCCTGAGACGTTGCTTCCTGAGCGATCGACGGCATGGCCAGGATCAGCGTCGGCAGGATGACCAAACCTTTTATGGATCCCAAAACCAGCCAGATGATCGGCAGCTGTATCATCTTTAAAGCACGACCTTGAAATTGAGACGGCCCCTGAGACACCAGAAATTCCCTTACTCGTACTTTGTACGCTGGCAGAGTTCAATTGGCAATGACCACGGCTTCCGGGCACAGACGAGCCAGATTGTCTGCACGCTGAGTTTAAGTGAGGGCTTGGAAAAGGGGTCAGGAACCAATAGCCAAATGGCCCAACGGGTGCTGCGCACTATTGGTTCCTAGTATCTCAATTCAGATGAAATCAGATTTGGGTTGCAAGAGACGGTCGAAGTGGGTCTGATTTCGGTCTGCAGCCGGAATCAGGCGGCCATACAGATCGATTTTTCCGTTGGTGCTTTGACACCGCGGG
>JANOUN010001260.1:0-4998 GCA_031416875.1 Planctomycetota bacterium
CGCGATCGCGCTCGTCGCTACAGTCTGGAATGCACATATTTCGGTTCCGCCCCCGTTTCACTGGACGATTATGTTGCTTCTGTATCAGCCCAGAGCATTGCCGGACAGGTCGTCACCAGGCAGGATCTGACACGCGCCTTCAAAGGCCTGATCATCAATGAAGCGATGTTTAACCGTCTGGGACCAGCCGTCAACTCCGGTCGCGGAATGTTTCTGTTCGGTGAGCCGGGTAACGGGAAGACGAGCATTGCGGAACGCATCACGGATGCCTTTGGTTCCACTGTCTGGATTCCTCGCGCCATTGCGATCGAAGGTGAAATCATGCGCGTCTTCGATCCGGGTGTCCACGAGGCGATCGGAGAAGAAGGACAGAATTCGGGGCTGCTGGATTCCATGGACATTGACCGCCGCTGGGTACAGATCAAGCGTCCGACGGTGATTGCGGGCGGTGAGTTGACGATGGATGAACTGGAAATCTCTCTGAACCCGACATCGCGAATCTGTGAATCTCCGCTGCAAGTGAAGAGTAACTGCGGGACTCTGGTGATTGACGACTTCGGTCGACAGAAAATGCCGGTCGATATGCTGCTGAACCGCTGGATCGTGCCGTTGGAAAAGCGTTTTGACTATCTGAACATGCCGAATGGAAAAAAGATCCAGATGCCATTTGATCAGCTCATCATTTTCTCAACCAATCTGGAACCCAAGGATCTGGTGGACGGTGCGTTTCTCCGACGAATCCCTTACAAGATCGAAGTTCCGGACCCGTCGGAAGCGGAATTTGTGGATCTGTTCCGCATCATGTGCGAAAAACTGGGCTTTCAGCATCGCCCCGATGCGATCAAGTACCTGATCGATACGCATTACCGACCGACAAAGCGTCCGTATCGCCTGTGCCAGCCGCGCGACCTGCTGCTGCAGGTGCGCAACTACTGTCAGTTCCATTCAGAGCCGCTGGAATTGACCACCGCGGCGTTTGATGCGGCCGTGCTGAACTACTTCTCAGTGATGGATTAAGCACCACTAACGTCGCGGCTCACGCAGGTTTTGTCTGGGGTTCTAAGCGGACCTGGCCAGCGGTGAGTCGTATTTGACGGATACGGGATCGAGTTTCATTCCGAGACAGTCGTTGCAATGATCCAGAACGCGGCGGTCGTATTCTTCAGTACAAATACTGCGGGACATATTGTGTTTGGCACCAGGTGCGATCCAGAGCTGACAATCCTCGCCGATGATGGATTGCAGCCGGGCAGCGATTTCAGGCGTCACATAGGAATCGCGACCGCCGGAAATCAACAGCACCAGATCGCTTTCAAGGGTTTCCCGTTCGCGTTCCAGGTGCACGTATTTGCATCCGCGGCGGTTTTCACTTTGCTGCATCGCATTCCGCAGCGTCAAATCCACATGCCATGTCGGCTGCAGGCGATAAACCCATTGTGGAATCACATAATGGACAAAACGATCGACAAAAAACTGTGTCATCGACATGGTGCCAAACGCACTGTCCGCAATGACACCGCGAATACGAGGATATCGGCAGGCCGCCACCAGCGCTGCGACTCCGCCGCGACTGACGCCATAAGCGATCACTGGTAATGTACTGAGCATAGGCCTTGATTCGATGAATTCCAGCATCGCTTCGACGTCGGCCATTTCATATTCCGTGATCCAGTGGATGGGAGAATAGCCGGGCATTACCGCGCTTTCTCCCTGACTGCGAAAATCCACAGCCATAACCAGATAGCCATGTCGGATCAGTGCATCGCAGTAGCGTCTTGCCATCCAGTGATTGCCGCGAAGTTCCGGCAGGAACAGGACCAGACCTTTCGCATCTTTCCGATCGCCGTTGAGAAGACTGCCCTGAAGTATCACGCCATCGGCAGTCGGGATCAGCAGTCGCTCGTCGTTCGGCTGGGGTGTTTCCGTAACGACGTTGAACGGCGGCACATTTTCAAAGATGTCAACAATGCGTGGTGTTACATATCGGCGAAATGCCTGATCGCATGCCATCATGGCAAATATCACAACGAGTGAGATCCATACCCACATCACTTGAGAACTCCCGAATGCTGGCAACGCAGAACTTGAGTCGCGGCCGCCCAGGTCACTCTGATCCGTCAAATCGCTTACGCCTTGAACTCCGAAACGATTAACGCCACGTTCTGGCCTCCAAAACCAAAACTGTTGGACAGCGCTGCTCTGATTTTCTTTTCCCGAGGCTGATTCGGGATATAGTCCAGATCACAAACGGGGTCAGGTGTTTCGTAATTGATCGTCGGCGGCAGCACACCGTCCCTGATCGCCAGCAGACACGTAATTGCTTCGACCGCGCCGGCGGCGGCAATCAGATGCCCCATCATGCTCTTGATGCTGGAAATTGGCGTGTTTCTTGCATGATCTCCGAGTCCGCCTTTGATCGCCATCGTTTCGACCTGATCATTGACTTTGGTGCTTGTCCCATGAGCGTTGACGTATCCAATCTCTTCCGCATTCACTTCGGCATCCCGCAGTGCCATCTTAATGCAACTGATCGCACCCCGGCCTTCGGGGTGAATATCAGTGATCCGAAATGCGTCAGCCGTGGAACCGTAACCGCAGATTTCGCCGTAAATCTTTGCCCCCCGGGCTTTAGCGTGTTCGAGTTCTTCCAGAATCAGCATCCCTGCGCCTTCACCGAGCACAAATCCGTCGCGATTGAGATCGAATGGACGTGACGCGGTCAGGGGCGCGTCATTGCGTTCTGACAGAGCCGTCAGGAGGTTGAAGCCCGTGACTCCAAACGGATGAATCATGCTGTGGGCTCCGCCGGACAACATCAGTTCCGCATCACCGCGGCGGATAATTTCAGTGGCTTCGCCGATCGCCTGACTGGATGCTGCACACGCGGTCAGACAATTCAGATTTGGACCCTGCGCGTTGAATAAGCTCGACAGGTGCGCTGCCGGCATGTTCGGTTCAAGTTCCAGTTCGAACCGAGGATTCATTTTTTCGATGAAATCGTGCGTAAAACGCTGCAGGTCCGGCTCGCCGTTATGATTGGAGTCAGCCACCAGATTCATGAACTGTATAAAGTTCTGCTGACCTTCGCCCGCTCCGAGATAGACCCCGAATCGCGCTGGGTCGAACTCACGGTCCTCGTAGATGCCGGACGCTTCAACGGCTTGTGTCGCAGCTCCGATGGCAAAACGAATATTACGACCTGCGTCTGCGAATCTCTTTGGGTCATCCACAAGAGATGCGAAGTCAAAGTTTCGCACTTCAGCGGCAAAACGGGTCGGGAAGTGAGACGCATCAAAGTGCGTAATCGGTCCTACGCCGTTGCGGCATTCCTTCTGTGCCTGCCACATAGATTCCACGTCATTTCCCAGTGGAGTCACACATCCCATTCCGGTCACAACCACACGACGTTTCATCATTTCAGTCAGTCCCGCCAATCATAGAATTCAGTTTTGTCAGACACGGCCGTCAAACCCCGACCGGCGCCCGCCTCTGATCAGCCGCCAGCCCCTGCCTTGCCGACCGTCAGAATATCCAGGAGATTCATTCGAAACACAAAGTTTTTTTGATCAATCCTGCTCAATTGCGGATCATCCGAATTCAGATGCACAAACACAATCTCCGCTTCTGCGACAAGGCGTTCACCGACAGTGGCGGTCACGGTGACGCTGCCGCCTTCTGTTCGAGCGTCCTGAAGATCAGCAGTATAAATCAATTGATCTCCCGGACACGCCCAACTGTGAAAGATCACTTTAGGCACCTTTGCCAGAATGACATTGTATTCGAACTTGAAGTGTTCACCGAGCAGAATACCGCCAGTCTGCGCCATGCCTTCAATCATCAGGGAACCGGGCATGACCGGGAAGCCTGGAAAATGGTCGTGCAGATGTTCCTCTGCCAGCGACACATTTTTCACAGACTTCGCACGCTTGCCTGATTCAAATTCAATGAACCGATCAATCCAGTACCAGCGCATAGTTCACAGTCTCAACAATTGAAAACGCACAGAACCCTGACCACACAGCATTGGCGGAGATTGACTGCGAGCCTTTGTTGGTGCAGGGATCCTGAATCTCGAACGAACACGTTATTTCAATCGAGTCGCAACGAATTTGCAGATCATATCCACTGTAAACAAGTCGGAAAGTTTTGACACCAGTGGATTTAAAGCAAAGCTGTCGATGTCTGCGTGTGGCATTTTGGTTCGAAGCTGGGCGATGCCATCTTCAGTCACCTTGCCATCCGCCACGAAACCAGAATCGGCAGTTGCCAAATTCTCCGGGAAGAGTTCACCTCGCGGAATTTTGATGTCAAAGTTTTTTTCCAAACGAAACACGATGTCAAGAAAATCGATGGATTCAGCACCCAGATCACCGATCAGTGTTGCGGTCGGAGTGACTTCGTCGTCGTCCACTCCCAAAGCATCGACAAGTGTTTCCTGTACCTTTTCCAGAATTTCATCAGAAGACGCCATCAACAGTTACTCCCGGTCTGTGCCGACTTTCGATTTGGCAAAGACTACGATCGCCAGAAAACCCAGTCAGATGCTTCGGCTGGCAACCGATCCCGAAGCACAACAAACGGCAATGTCACAAGACCCAGTTCCCCGACATTGCTGAACTCAACCAACGCTACTATTGTGGCGACATGCGTCAAACTGTTCCAGACGTCATGGCGTTGAAATCCCGCCACATCCAAAAAGATCCCTGATTTGCCAGAACGGCTGCACTTGCCAATTGCTTTTGCGCAACGAACCCGCAGGCTGCGTTTTCCAAACGCGAGAATCGAAGGCGAACAACTTCCCCGGGCTTTAAAAAGGGTCAGGAACCAATACTGCGGAGCACCCTCTGGGCCATTTGGCTATTGGTTCCTAGTATCTCAATTCAGATGAAATCAGATTTGGGTTGCAAGAGACGGTCGAAGTGGGTCTGATTTCGGTCTGCAGCCGGAATCAGGCGGCCATACAGATCGATTTTTCCGTTGGTGCTTTGACACCGCGGG
>JANOUN010001261.1:0-1570 GCA_031416875.1 Planctomycetota bacterium
TTCCGCTCGGATTTGTTCAAGCTGAGTTGCCTTACTATTCTGCAAATGGCCGAGAGGTTTTTGAACGCGGAAATGGATTTCTCTACCCCAACCCGTACGATCCAAATCCGAATGCCCCAGTCATCTACTTTCAGTGGCTCATTTGGCTGTTGGGTGTTGGAATCGTCAAATTCGGATTTGACCCAGGAATTCAATTTGTCGTCATTGGACTTATCGCTTCTGTCATTTCGGCTTTCCTGACATTCCGTATTGTTGAATTCGTTCTTCCAACACGGCGACTCCTCGGTCTGCTGTATCTGCTCACGATGTGGGGCGGTGGTATATTTGCACTCTTCACGATGGCGGCAAACCTTGGCGCGGGTGCACCAGTCACGCACGACCTGACACGTCATATGCCGTTTGGCGGATATTGGTTTCTCAGTTGGGGCATCAACCATATTCTCCCGACAGAGGCGGTCTATCACGCGCTCGTTGCCGCGACTTGGTTGATGCTGCTGAAAAACCGCCTCTGGGGGGCAGTCTCCGCCGTCGCGGTTTTGGCCGCCACTCATCCGTTTGCGGGGCTTCAGCATTTGATTGGAGTCGGGGGTTGGCTTGGCCTCCTGTTCCTGAAACAGCGAAATTCTGCATCGTTTAAGCCGCCGTTCGCAGTCGCCTGTATCCTCACGTTATTTCTCTTCTATTACATCGTGTACCTTCCATCGTTCGAAGCCCATGCCTTGCTTCAGAAAGACTGGTCGCTGACGTGGATCCTGACTCGCCGGACTCTTATTCTCGCCTATGCCCCGATTTGTGCAGCGGCGATCTATCGATTGATCCTCGATCGCGACTGGATGAACCCAAAGATCTCGATTTTCGCAGTTTCATTTATTTTCTCTTTCCTGCTGGCAAAACACGAACTATGGACGAATCCGAAGCAGCCTGTTCACTTCACGCACGGCTATCTTTGGATGCCCTTGTGTCTGATTGCGCTTCCAGCAATTCAAAAAGATCTTGTCACTCTTCGAGACGGTGGATCTCGATTTCGACGCTCGGCAATCACTGCGGCATTTGTCATGGTTTCGACATCTGACAACATCGGCTGGATGTTCAGCGAGTGGCCGCGTCACTCGGGGAGTCAGGAAGTGTCATCACTTAAAGAATCAGAACCGTTCGTGCTAACGGAGAATCAATGGAAATTGATCCAGTTTATGAACACGACATTTGACGACGGATACGTCCTGTGTACTGACCCCGAAGTCAGCTATCTCCTGCCGACATATTCACGTCTGAGCGTATATGTCGGTCACTTTGTGAATACGCCGGAAATTGATCGACGGCGGGAGAATGTCACCGCATGGAAACAATCCGGTGAGCATGATGGATGGTTGGAGGACATCACGCACATCGTCGTCGATGAGAAAAAGGATGCAGATCTGTTGTCCAGAGAGTGGAACATTGTCTACTCAAACCCAGACTATTCAGTATATCAGCGTGTCGGCGCAGGAAGTAATTCGCAGTAACTGAAGATTCCATGCGAAATTAAATCGGTTCAAAGACAAATGAAGTGCGCCGAGGTGAATTGCGTTCA
>JANOUN010001262.1:0-4617 GCA_031416875.1 Planctomycetota bacterium
AGTTCGCCCATCGTCTGGCGGAGAATACAGGCGGGAGAGTTTTCTTCACCGCTGGCAAAGACCTGGATCGGTACGTGGTCTGGGACTACGTCAACCATCGCCGAGAAATCATTGGCTGAAATCTGCTCCGCGCGGCCACAAGTGGTTTGTAGCCGGATTCGTCAGAATTCGGAGGTGCGGGTTATTCATGGCCGAATTCTGACGAATCCGGCTACGACAGAACATCTCAATCAGACTCGGGGACTGTCGTTTTAGTTCACAGCGTGCGCAAATTCGTTTAACGGCGAGCCGCAGGCGCAGGCGAAACACGGCAACGACGCCTGCGGCTTGCCGTTAAACAACTAAAACGACGGTCCCCTCGCGCAGGGTAGATATCAATTCGGGATCATCGATTCCGCGACGCGGTCGGCAATGTGATCGAGGTCGGCGAATTCGGCCTTGTCCGGTGATTTGTTCACCAGATCGCAGATCAGATCGATCGTGCGAAATTCGGGATCAGTCACGTACAAGCACGACGGATGCGCCAGAAAATCGAAGGTGGCGCGATGCTCGATCGTCCAGCTGACGGCGGCCTGAATCGCTTCCAGAAATTGCTCCAGCTTCCATTGATGGGCGCGAAAGGCGGTCACGTCGCTGATCGGGCTCATGGGAACCTCAATGAGTCCTGAAGGATAAACGAACGGCTGAGACACCTGCTGCTGAGCGACGATGTCGGCTTGCACTTCGTTCCATGTCGCGCCATCGGTAATGGCCGCGCGATGCGACGGATACAGGCTGCTGACCCAGCGATATCCCTGATCGATCAGCAGTTGCTGAATCTCGGGAACGTCGTGCAGACCGCTGTTGAATCCGCCTGGCGTGCGAAACCCTGCTGGTGAAACATCAAGGCGGTTCTTCATTGCTTCTGTGGTCAGACGAATGTTTTCCACGATCACGTCGTGCGTGGTTCTGCCTTCGATGAGCCACGGCGCGCGGCGGAAGCGGAACTGCAGATCCTCCGGCTTCTGCGCTTTGACGTTGACGTGGTCATAGGTGTGATTGCCCACCGGATGGCCGGCCGCGACGATCTCACGCAGCCAGTCGATGTTCTCCTGTTCGAACACACGTCCCACCACAAAGAAGTGCAGCGTGCCTCCCGCCTGCTTCACGCGCCGCGCTGCCTCGACCGCGTAACGTTTCGTTTCTTCATTGAGGTTGCCTTTTTCATAGTTCCAGTGGACTTGATCCTTCGTCGGGTATTGAGCGCTCATTTCCAGATCGAGCGTGATGGCGATCATCGCGCGTTTCACCGAACCGGCTTTGCTTTCATCCGAGTTCGCTCCCAGTGCCGTGGCGCGAGACAGGCCGAGCATCGCGGCAAGTCCCGCCGTCTGTTGGAGCCACTTGCGGCGATCAATGACGGAAGTCGCAGATGCTCCCGAGGAAAAATCATTCACTGTTGGTAACTCCACTATTTCGTAGCTGAATTCGCAAGAATTCGGATTCGGTAACGACCGTTCGGGAAATAAGTGTCCGATTTGACGATCAGCCGCTGGGCGTCAGCCCACGGTTCTTGCGGAAACCGGACGCTAGCGCGTGGCGGCTGATGCGGCAGTAATTTCTCGAACGTTCCTAAGTTCTTGTCTGGCATTGCCCGATGCACCTGCGCGGTTTACTTGCCGGACTTGTCGAGGTGAACCCATGAAATCTGCGTGATCAATTGATTCAGCGACGCAAACGAGATGGCGGCATTGGTCGCATGATTCGGCTTCGCGTTCGCCGGAAATGTGGCGAGCGTGGCGTCTCCCACCAAAAACACATTGAAGTCCTGCGACAGATTGTCGAAACCGGCCGTCGTCCTGCAGAAGCACATGTCGGTGGCATAACCCGTCAGCAGGACGTGCCGCACTCCCTGCGCTTTCAGGAAGTCCCGCAGGCTGGCATAGCCCTCCGCGTCGTAGATCACAATGTCGTCCGGATCGACTTTAAGATCACTGGTCACAGGAATCGGCAATTCCCAGAATCCCGCATTGTTGAACTTTGGGCCGGCGTCCAGTCCGGGAAACTGCTTGAAGTAGTCGATCACAGGCTGCCTGGCCGAGAGCGTCAGTTGCTCCGGAACAGGTTCGCCGTCGTACTTAAAATTATTCAGCACTTCATGCAACTCGCGCCGTCCGGCTTCTGTCTCATCTTTCGTCGGGCGTCCACGCACGGAACGATACAATTTTTTCCGGACAGCGTCCTCCTTTCCCGGCAGGCTGTACATGACACAGTTCACATCGCTGCGAAGCAGGTTGAGGAACGGAGCGATCACTTCCTTTGTGTGCTTGCCACCCAGATGATTCTTCGCAGGTGTGCAGAAGTCCGCGCAACCGGCTGGTTCGGGAGTTCGCCATCCCTGGCCGTCGTCGATTCCCCAGGGATGGACCATGATGACAGCCGTCGCTTTCGCGTCCAGTCGATTCGGCATCTCAATGATCCCGCGGGCATTGTACGACCAGCGCCAGGCTCGAACCGACAGATTGGCCTGCGGATCATCGACCAGGATGGGTGCTTCATATCGAGTCAGGTCGGTCACCGGAGCGACGTAATCGGGATAGTCGGCCAGCAGCGGTGCGGGAGATTCCAGACGCTTGAGTTGATTGGAATACGTGCGCGCCGCAGGGACATCGTCCGCCAGTGTTGTCGGATCGGCGGTCATCAGCATGCAGACAAACAACACGATCCAGCGGATGTGCCACGGAAATTGCCAGTGCCGAATGTTCATGTGGAATGATCCGTGTGAAGGGGGGATTCCTGTACCCTGGTCATTCATGTCCGAGTCCTTGCCATCAAGCGTTCCGCAGGCGATCGCTTCCTGAGTGACCTTAACCTTTGCTGCGACAGCGTTTTTGGCAATCCGACGGACATGAATGTCCATCCTACTTTGAAATTATCGTATTACTTCGGCATGCCGTAGATGTTTGCCAGTTCCAACGGGCCGGAGATTTTCAGTGACAACGGCACAGCCTTGCTCGGCAGAGTCAGGTTGGTGACGATCGGATTGCCATTGGCACTCAGCGTCAGCCTGTTCTCACTGACTGAGGTTTCGAGGCGAATCCAATCGTGCTTTTCGAGCAGCGGCTTCCATGCTGCGTCTTCCTTCGAGATCACGATCGGCTTTTCGAATGCACCGTCACCTATCGACAGTCAAACAAAGCCATCCACCGGACGCAGATCCATCACAAACACGGGACTTGCAAGCGACTCGGTCGTCACGATCGCAGCAGAAACCGATGCTGTTTTTCCGTCAAATGCCAGCACCCAGTCGTTGATGTGCCAATGTTCTTTTTCGGCGTCAGCAACATTCCAGCCTCGCAGATCAAGCCCGGAGTAGAGACTCACAAATCCTCGATTGGCAACAGCCACATGTTCCGGGGCGATGGCGGTTTCCGGAAGCTCCTGAATACGCAGATTGCGGTAATGGACCACCCCGCCTTCGGATTCAAGGCAGATGTAGCCTTTTCGAGGACTTGCGTCTGTTCCCTTTGTCACCACCTTGTGATTGACGGCCAGTGAGATCGCTCCATCGCGGCACTCGATGCGGTAGTGATTCCACTGTGGACTTGGCAGTGATCGTTCCTCCGTGGGAAACGCGCGGCTGCCGCCTCGTCCATTGACCGGCGTCATCGTCGCACCGTGGATGGGGAAAATATCGCCGTGAGTCGTGTGATGTGGTGACTGGCCGTAGGCATTTTCCAGAACCTGAACCTCAATGCTGCGATGAAACGGCACACCCTTCGCGGTGATGTCGTCCGCCCAGACAAAGATCCCTGCGTTTCCGCCAGCGACCATGTGCCGCCATTCCACTTCCAGAATGAAGTTCTGGTACATTTTTTCTGTGCGAATCTCGCCAATCGGTTTTCCGGAACACACGAGCATTCCGTCCTGCACGGTCCACGTATCTTTTGGAGTATTGACCAGCACCCAGCCCGAAAGATCCTTCTCATTGAACAGCGGCATGAAGTCGTCCGCGAAAACCTGGCCCTGCGACAGAATTGCAATGGCACCAACGACAGCAGACCAGAGGAAACGACAGCACATAAAGCACCTTTTACAACCAGGGCGTTTAATTCTGCAGGATGCACATTCATGTCCGTCGCAGGGCCAGAAAACACTGCCAGCGCGACGTTTCCTGGCGAGGGCTCGGACATGAATGTCCAAGCTACAGTAATCGCACCCCCGAGAAAAGTGACTTTTCGAAAGTCCTGGATCAGTTCGCCCCAGGAGTCTGTCCCGATACTCCAGGATCGTGAGCGGCAAGGCGCTAGTGGTCGGTGTCCATTGCAGAAATACCTGAAAAAACGGCGGCTAGCGCCTTGCCGCTCACAAAGACACCGGTATTCAGACAGACTCCTCGGAGAACTCAATGACGACAACACTTAATACACCACACGCTTTCATTCCGATGCGGCGACGATTGATCATGCTGCTGACAACCGCAGGTGTTACCGTCGCGGTCCTGCTGGCATCATCCTCAGGCGTCGCTCAAACCAGCCGCAACAAGGACAAGGAAAAGGACAAAGACGGACCCAACAGTCAGCAGCTTGAGATTCGCATGACCAAAGCTGAAGAGGGGCTGCTTAAGGAATATATGGA
>JANOUN010001263.1:0-3975 GCA_031416875.1 Planctomycetota bacterium
AGCCACCGATGAGTACGGTTACTTTGCTGTAGAGAACAAGGTCCACCTGCACGACCTGCACGCCACGATGCTGCACCTGCTGGGACTCAACCACCTGCAGCTCACGTACAAGTTCGCCGGTCGTGACTTCCGACTGACGGACGTTCACGGTCGTGTCGTCGATGAAATCCTGGCGTGATGATCTCGATGACGATGGCTGGAAATCCGAAAGCTTCAGGACGCATTTGACGGGAGACGATCCGCTTCGCCGCAAAATTCATAATTTCCCGATGGCGATGTTGATTAAGTTTCATCGCAATTGACTACTCTATGATTTGAGCGACGACCGGAACGTGTCCAGTCGGTTTCTTGGTTCAACACTCTGTCTTACCATCGGAGCATGCATGTCCACAACTATCACCCCATACCTTTTCTTCTCCGGTCGTTGCGAAGAGGCGCTGAACTTCTATCGCGAGGCGCTCGGTGCCCAGATCGACATGCTCATGCGATTCAGCGACAGCCCCGATCCGGTTCCGGCAGGAATGCTTCAGGCGGGCTTCGAAAACAAAGTCATGCATGCAGCGTTTCACGTTGGCAATATCCAACTCATGGCCTCAGACGGCTGCGATGACAAGTCAAAGTTTGATGGTTTTCGACTCGCTCTGGCAGTGCCAACGGAAGCCGAAGCCCACGCGGCATTCAACGCTCTCGCCGAGGGCGGCAGCGTGCAGATGCCGCTGTGCAGGACATTCTGGTCGCCGTGCTACGGAATGGTGACCGACCAATTCAACGTCGGTTGGATGGTCATGGTACTCGGTGAGCCAGCTCATCAGCACGCATGACAATTGTCAGGATCACTGGAACTGCACTGCATCGAGTACCCCAATGACGACTTCGAAATCAAAACTCACCGGCTGGGTTCTGAGCATCCTGTTGACCGCTTTTCTGATCGGGGCCAGCGCGACGGGTAAGTTCACGGAATGGGAAGGTAAAGCCCAAATGTTTGAGAAAATGGGTTTCTCGACTGAACTGATGTTCAAAATCGGCGTGCTGGAGGTGGTGATCGCCGTCCTGTTCGTGATTCCAAGAACAGGATTTCTTGGAGCCATACTCCTGACCGGCTATCTCGGCGGCGCAACAGTGACGCACCTGCGCGTGGGAGAACCCGTCTTCATGCCGGTCATCATCGGAATCGTGGCGTGGATTGCATTCGGATTGCGTCGCCCCGAGGTCTTTTCGCTGGCGATTGGAAGTTCACCCGCTCCGCCACGATGACCCGTCCGCCTGCTGTGAAATCAGCAAATACTTTCGAGCGCTGACAATGACTGCAGGATCACTGCCACCAACTCTGGACAGGACGTAAATTGAGAGGCCAGTTGTGAATGGATCACTCGTTCCGCCTTTCATCCAACTGCAGTCGCCGTCGGCACCGCGAGCGTCCAGCAGGAGTTGGCGGAGGCGAATCGTTTAACGGCAAGCCCGCGTCGTGGCCTGGCAAAGGGTCCCGGCCCAATGTTGCCATCTCGCTCCGTCGAGATGAGCCTTTGATCTTTTGCGTCCAACATCCAATGCCAGCCGCCATGTGCCACAGCCTCTCTCTATGGAGGCGACCTGATCAAGCCACGCGGGGCTCTACAAGCTTGTCCCGGCGGAGCGAGACGGCTACGTTGGCAGGCAGCTGGCGTGCTTTGGAACTCATTCGCAGGGGGATTTCAGTTGCACTTCTTGCCGTGGGACTCTCCGTCAATCTCGCGGATGTCGTCGATTTGCCACCGACGTTGAAAGTGAGCTGCCTGGCGTGAGCCCAATGGCACTTGGTTTAGATCGAAAGTCAAAGTGGGACGGGCTGCCAGGCAAAGCCGTAAGGTAGAACGACTTTCGTTGTTTTCGGCCCAACGGGCCAGAATTCCTGGGGCGCTGCCCCAGGCTGACATAGATCCGGCCCCTTGGGCCTGAACGCACTGATTTCATCGTAGGGTGCGTGAAGCGGAGCGCAACGCACCATTTTTGGAACGTGTTAAAAAATGGTGTGTTCCGCAGGCGCTTCATTCACCCTACCGGAACTGGCAATTGCCGAAACTGCGCTGCGCTTGGTCCGGCCTACAGGCAAGCTGCGAGTTCGCTATCAATGGGGCTATCGCAAGCTGGCACTTACGCCTTGTCGGAAATGTCACTGCGGCACCAGCCGCCTTGCCATTGAATCTTTTGAACGGCAGCATACGCATTCTGTTTCGCCGCTGCGATCGTGTCACCCAAAGCCGTAACGCCCAGCACGCGTCCGCCTGCGTTCACCACTTCACCATTCTTGATCGCAGTGCCAGCGTGGAACACCTTCGTGTCCGGCAGCGCATCGGCGTCCTGGAGACCCGAAATGGCGCGCCCTTTCACATAATCACCTGGATAACCTTCTGACGCCATCACAACGCACACTGCCGGGCGAGGATCCCAGTCCAGTGATTCCAGTTCCGTCAGTCGACCGGTGGCGGCCAGCAGGAGTACGTGAGCCAGGTCGGAACGCAGTCGCATCAGCACCGGTTGCGCTTCCGGGTCACCAAACCGCACGTTGTATTCCAGCACTTTCGGTCCATATGCGGTCAGCATGATCCCCGCATAGAGCACTCCGGAAAACGGACAGCCTTCGACCTTCATCGTATGAATGGTCGGGATCAAAATGCGGCGGATGATGTCATCCATAATCGCAGTTGTGACCAGCGGAGCAGGGCAGTACGCGCCCATGCCGCCGGTATTTGGACCACGATCATGATCCCAGGCTCGTTTGTGGTCCTGAGCGACATCCAGCGGCACGATCGTATCGCCGTCGACCAGGGCCAGAATGCTGGCTTCATGGCCGACCAGACATTCTTCGATCACGACCTGCGAACCTGCTTCTCCGAAAGTGCGGTCCTGCAGAACAGATTTCACGGCCGTTCGGGCTTCCGCGCGATTGGCACAGACAAAGACTCCTTTGCCGGCTGCCAGACCATCGGCCTTGACGACCAGCGGTTGCTCTTCGCAGTCTTCAAGATACTGCATTGCTTCGGGCATGCGGCTGAAGACGGCAAAATTCGCGGTCGGAATATTGGCTCGTCGGAGCAGCTTCTTGGTGAAGACTTTGCTGCCTTCCAGGCGCGCGGCAGCGGCTGTCGGACCAAACACGTTCAGTCCCTGGCGGCGAAATTCATCCACAATGCCAGCGACGAGCGGCGCTTCGGGACCGACCACCGTGAGATCGATCTGGTTGTCCTTCGCAAACTTCGCCAGACGCATGATGTCGTCTGCCGGAATGTTCAGGTTTTCAGCATCCTGCGCGGTGCCTGCGTTTCCCGGTGCGCAATAAACTTTTTCGACGAGCGGTGACTGGCTGAGTTTCCAGACCAGAACGTGTTCACGACCACCGGAACCTACGACCAGAATCTTCATTGAACAGCTTGTCCTGCGGAGTGCAACAAAACAAAAAACTCGCGGCAGGATACCGCGAGTTTGATGGAATTTCGAACCAGTGTCGGAAGCGTCCTGATTTCTGGATCAGGTTACCGGTGCGGACTCCGGCTTCAATACGAACGGAAACACGCGAATTGCAGCGCCTGGAGCGTGCTGCTTCTTATAAGCAAGTTGCGCCGCACGGTCCGCTGCAAACTGCAATCGAATGAATTCCAGTCCGCAAAAGGAATCAATATCGGCTTCAGCCGCAACGTCGGCAAACATTTCACCAGCAGAAGCGGCATGACGCCGAACTCCGTGAATACTGCGTTCGCGAACTTTTACGCCTGCTGCCGCCAGTTTGATGAGTCCCTTCAGGAATCGACCGACAGTCGTGTCGGCACCTGAAACACGCCACAGGCGCTCCCATTCTTCGTGAGCTTCCCAGTAAAAACCGAGATTAAAGAAGTCCACTCCAAGGAGATAGTTGCGATTACTAGGCCATGTGTCAGTACTTAACGCTCTGGGGCCCTGCCCAGGGGCGTGTTTTCGACCGTGGCTGTGTCCTTTCGGATC
>JANOUN010001264.1:0-18716 GCA_031416875.1 Planctomycetota bacterium
TGCACCGCGACGTTCCAGTTTGCCGCGTGCTTCAACGTCGTGGTGAGATCCGTCAGTTCGTGATAGTGTGTCGCGAACATCGTGCGGCACTGAACTTCATCGTGCAGATGCTCAGTGATGGCCCAGGCCAGCGAGATGCCGTCGTACGTACTTGTGCCACGTCCGATTTCATCCAGAATGACGAGACTTCGCGCCGTGGCCGAATTCAGAATCCGGGCCGTCTCCGTCATTTCCACCATAAATGTACTTTGCCCTCGCGCGAGTTCATCGCTGGCACCGACACGCGCGAATACGCGATCAGCGATTCCGATCAACGCTTCCTTTGCCGGAACGAATGAGCCCATTTGAGCCATGATCGTGATGAGGGCCGCCTGGCGGATGTAGGTGCTTTTACCAGCCATGTTCGGACCGGTAATAATCTGAACTCGGCCGATGGCACGCTGTTCATCGTCCGCACTTTGCAATCCCAGACGCACGTCATTCGGGACAAACTGACCGGCGGGAAGCAAGCGATCAAGCACGGGATGACGCCCGTCGCGGATATCGAGGACGGGTTCCGCTGTCAGCAACGGTCGGCAATAGCCGGCGTTGGCTGCGAGTGTGCTCAGGGCTGCCAGGACGTCGATTTCGGCCATCGAATCCGCCGTTCGCAGCAGCAGTGGCACAAATGTGGCCACCTGTTCGCGGAGCGTCGCAAACAATTCCTGTTCGAGCGATTTCGCACGGTCTTCAGCTCGCAGTACTTTTTCTTCGTACTCCTTGAGTTCAGGCGTAATGTAACGTTCCTGATTTTTGAGCGTCTGTTTGCGGATATATTCATCGGGCACTTTGGCACTGTGCGATGCCGTGACTTCCAGGTAATAGCCGAAGACCTTATTGAAGCCGATCTTCAGATTGGAAATTCCCGTGCGTTCAATTTCTTTTTGCTGATACGCTGCGATCCACTGGCGTCCGCCACGCATCAGGTCGCGAAATTCGTCGAGATCGCTGTTGAACCCCTGGCGAATGACTCCGCCATCCGCGATCGTTAATGGCGGTTCATCGACGACGGCAGCGACGATCGCCGCATGAGCTTCCGGACAAAGTTCAATCCGCTGCTCCAGGGTCTGCAGTCGCTTTGACTTTCGTTCGGCGAGTTTGGCTCGCAGTCGCGGCAGTTGCCCCAGAGTCCTGGCAAGGCAAACCAGATCGCGAGGACTGCAGCGACCAGTTGCGATTCGAGAGGTCAGGCGTTGCAGGTCGTAGGTTTCTTTCAGCAGTTCGCGGACATCGTCACGGAGAGTCAACTGATTGACAAGTTCTTCAATGGCGTCCTGGCGTTGTGTAATCTGTTCGAGATCCGTGAGCGGACTGGAAAGCCATTCTGCCAGCAGGCGTGATCCCATGGGCGTGCAGGTTTCGTCCATCACGCCCAACAGGGTGAAGTCACGGCGGCCGTCCCGCAGAGTCTGCGCCAATTCCAGACTGCGGCGAGTGGCTTCATCAATGATCATGTGGCGACTGCGCCGCCAGGCTTCGATGCGGACGATGTGAGGCAACGCCGTGCGCTGCGTCTCGCGGACATAGTCCAGCAGGGCTCCGGCGGCTGTGACGGCGGGCGAGTCGTCGATATCGAAACCTTCCAGCGTCCTGGTGCCAAAGTGTTCGTTGAGCAGCCGCCTGGCTTCATCCCGACCAAAGCACCAGTCCGGACGCGTCGTCAATACCAGAGACTGTTGTTCTGTGCGGCGCATCTGAAGGTTGTCATCCTGTGCGGCGCTTTCGGGAATCAGACATTCAGCGGGACTGATGCGCGCGAGTTCGTCCTGAAGCTGCGATGGTTCAAGCTCGGTGAGCAGAAACCGTCCGGTCGATAACTCCAGCCAGGCCAGGCCAATGCTGGCTTTCGCAGGAGCGATGCACGCCAGAAAGTTGCTCTGACGCGGGTCGAGCAGTTCATCATCCGTCAAAGTGCCTGGCGTCACGACGCGGGTGACTTCGCGGCGAACCAGTCCCTTCGCTTTTTTCGGATCTTCGACCTGATCGCAGATCGCCGCTCGAAATCCAGCGCGGATCAGCTTTTGCAGGTAGGCATCCAGCTGGTGATACGGAAAGCCGGCCATCGGAGTCGGATTGTCCGATGCCTTGTCACGGCTGGTGAGTGTCAGCCCCAGAACTTTCGCCGCGTTCTGCGCATCTTCAAAGAATAACTCGTAAAAATCTCCCATCCGAAACAGCAATATGGTGCCAGGGTTTTGACCCTTCACTTCCATATAGCGTTCCATCATGGGCGAGAGCTTGCTCATCACAACGCCTTCACGTCCGGAAACAACATACTCACGCTGGTGCGATCGTGGATCGAACGGATCGCCTGAGCAAACAGCGGTGCAACGGAGATGACTTCAACTCTGGGGCCGGGAGGTTCCAGCTCCGGTTCGATCGTATCCGTCACATAGAGGCGTTTGATGCAGCTCTGTTCGATCCTCGCAACCGCACCTTTGGAAAATACGCCATGCGACACGGCAGCGTAAATATCCTTCGCTCCGCGAGACTTCAGCACATCCGCCATACTCACCAGCGAACCGCCTGTGATTGTGAAATCATCTACCATCAGCACGTTACAGCCATCGACTGAACCGATCACCTCCAGCACCTGCGCCCGCTCCGTGTGATCCTTGCGCTGCTTGTTTCCGATCACGACCGGCACACCAAGGAGATTGGCAAACGCCGACGCTGACTTTGCGAAACCGACGTCGGGGCTGCAGATCACGAGGTTCGGGATGTTCCGTGACTTGATGTGGTCGCAGATGACCGATCGAGCATACAGGTGATCGACCGGGACACTGAAGAATCCCTGAATCTGCGGGCTGTGCAGATCCATCGTCAGGACCCGATCTGCACCCGCCGCTTCGATGGCATCGGCACACACGCGGGCGCGGATGGAAACTCGCGGCTCGTCCTTCTTGTCGCCCTTGGCGTAGCTGAAATAGGGAATCACAGCCGTGATCTGCGATGCGCTGGCACGTTTGAGTGCATCGATCCAGAACAGCAGTTCCACAAAATTGTCGTTGACAGGACGATGCACGCCCTGGATCACAAAGGTGTCACGGCCCCGGACGTTTTCCAGAATGCGGACGAAGACATTGCCTTCGCTGAAAATCTGTGCCTCACACGGCGTCAGCTGCACACCCAGAGATTCCGCGATGCGTTTCGCGAATTGCGGGTTTCCGGACCCTGCCAGGATCGCAAGGTCGCCACGGGATGATTCCATATTGAGAGAGCCAGCAGGGGAATTCGGGTGAAGGCCCGTCATCATAATTGCAGGACATCCGTTTGCATTCCAGTCGCTGGTTTTTAAACGCGGAAACCAAGGAATACACAGAATAGACGCGAACCTCGGGCATTCCATGTTGTTCAGACAATAAACTTGGATTCCAGCCTGAGAAACTACACGTCTCATCCTTGCACTTTTGGTACAACAAATCACGCTTCCCCAACGAAATCCGGTTCGACCTTGCAGGAGACTCTGAGAACGTGGCAGTCATTGTCCAGAAGTTTGGTGGCACCAGTGTGGCCAATGCGGAAAAAATCCGAGGCGCAGCCAGACGCGCGGTTGCAGCGAAACGCAAAGGCTACGACGTTGTCGTCGTCGTGAGTGCGCGCGGACACAAGACGGACGAACTGTTGGACCTGGCGAAGGAAATCACCAGCCATCCGCGACCCCGTGAAATGGACATGCTGCTTTCCACCGGAGAACAGGAGTCCGTCGCGCTCATGGCCATGGCCGTTCACGAGCTTGGCGAAGAAGCCATCAGTCTCACGGGTGCTCAGATTGGCGTGCTCACCGATACCACGCACACGAAAGCCCGCATCGTCAGCATCTCCACCAAACGCATGCAGGAACTGCTCAAGGCCGGCCACATTGTGATCGCCGCCGGTTTTCAGGGCGTCGATGCGGAAATGAATATTACAACATTGGGCCGGGGCGGCAGTGACACGACCGCCACGGCACTGGCGGCCGTACTGAACGCAGAATTGTGTGAAATCTACACCGATGTGGAAGGCGTATTCACGACAGACCCCCGACTCGTGCCGGAAGCTCGGAAAGTCGAACGCATTTCCTACGACGAAATGCTGGAACTCGCCAGCCTTGGTGCCGGCGTCATGCATTCGCGGTCGATTGAGTTCGCAAAAAAATACCGCGTGCAGCTGCGAGTTCGTCCGGCATACTCAGACGGGCCGGGAACATTGATCGCGCCGGAATCCGATGAAGTGACATCCGTCGTGACCGGTGTGGCGTTTGTCCGCAATGAAGCCATGATCACGCTGGTCGGATTGCCGGATCAGCCGGGCGTCATGAGCACCTTGTTCTCGTCACTGTCGGCGGCAAAGATTCCCGTCGATATGGTCGTGCAGAACGTGGCGCGCGAAGGCACGGCAAATGTCTCCTTCACAGTTGCCGAAGATGAGCTTTCTGCTGCATTGACGGTCGCAAAAGCCACGGCCTCCTTATTGCAGGCTGAAGATGTCGTCGCGACAACCGGTTTGTCAAAAGTTTCGGTCGTGGGACATGGAATGCAGACGCATACGGGTGTCGCGGCTCGCATGTTTCAGGTGCTCGCCGCACACGGAATCAATATTCGTGTCGTGACCACCAGCGAGATCAAGATTTCCGTCCTGATCGATCGCGGTCGATGTAATGACGCGGTGCAGGCGGCTCATTCCGGATTTGAGCTCGACAAGGCTACGTCATCGCTGCCTCAGGTTGGCTGCGTATCCAGTGGACCTCGCAATGGCGCAATTGATGCAGCCAGCCCGGAATTGACGGCGGACATTGTCTCGCGACTGGACAGCATGGAAAGTATCGTGGTGAGTGACATCACGGCGGACACCGATCAGTCGCGAGTCACATTGAGCAATCTGCCCGACGACCCTGGCATCGCCGAAGCGGTGTTTACCGCAATTGCGGAAGGCGGCGTGCTGGTGGACATGATTGTGCAGAACGCCGCGCGTGGCGGCAAGGCCACGATATCGTTCACGGTACCGCGTTCTGATCTTGATTGCGCCATGCTGCTGCTGCGAGAAGTCATGGAGACTTATGAAGGCTCGATTCTGACCTCGGATCGCAGGATCGGCAAGATCTCTGTCTCCGGTATCGGGCTCAGAAGCCACACCGACGTCGGAGCCCGCTTGTTCCGTTGTCTGGGGGCAAACAGCATCAACGTGGAAATGATCAACACGAGCGAGCTGAAACTGTGCGTGGTCATTTCCGCCAGCGAAGCTGATCTCGCCATGACGCAGCTGCGAGCAGAATTCGGTCTGGGTAAGAACGGATAGGAATTATGGGACGCATGGGACTTATAAATTTCACACGCCAGGTTTCTTAGAGTTCACGATGCAAGATCTTGTCAGACAAGAGGTCTTTAATGCCTGCCAAACGGTGATTGTCAAGATCGGAACCAATGTTCTGACCACCGACAACGATCGCCTGGATCTGGATCGAATTCAGTGCATCTCAGACCAGATTTTCCGCATTCAGCAGACCGGACGCAAAGTTGTGCTTGTCTCGAGCGGAGCGGTCGGGGCCGGGATCGGGATTCTGGGACTCAGCCGTCGCCCCGATTCACTTCCTGCGTTGCAGGCGACTGCCGCCATCGGACAACCTCAGCTCATGCGCACATGGAACGATGCGCTGATGAAAAATGGTCTGAAGACTGCGCAACTGCTGCTCACGGGAAACGACTTTCGCAATCGACAGCGATACCTGAATGTGCGAAACACGCTGCGCACACTGTTCGATTTTGGTGTCGTGCCGATCGTGAATGAAAATGATACGGTGAGCATTAAAGAGATCGCAGTGGGGGACAACGATCAACTGGCATCCATGCTGGCGACGCTGTTGCCTGATCCGTTGCTCGTGATCCTGTCAGGCATCGCAGGACTTTACAATGGGCCACCATCAAATCCAGCGAGCGTGGTCATTCCGCTGATCGAAAAGCCGGACGACTCGTTGCTGAAACTTGCGGCGGCGGAACAGAGCACACGCGGTCGGGGCGGGATGGCGTCCAAACTGCGGGCTATTCTGGCGGCCACGGGGATGGGTGAAACTGTGATTCTGGCCAGCGGTCGCAGTGATTCCGTGCTGGATGATATTCGTGAAGGAAAAACAACCGGCACATTGTTTCAGGCAAAAGGCGAAGCGGTGGTTTCGTGGAAACGCTGGATTGGTTTTGGTGCCCCGCCAGCAGGACTGCTGGTGATGGATGATGGTGCGACCAAAGCTGTGCGTGAATCCGGGCGATCATTGCTGGCCGTCGGCATCACAGAGGTCCAGGGCGAATTCGGGCCTGGCGCACTGGTGGGATTGAAAAGCAAAGAGGGCACGGAGATCGCACGGGGTCTTGCGAACTATTCGTCCGACGAAATTCGCCGCATCCAGGGCCGCCGCTCGGACCAGATCGCTGCGGCACTCGGCCATGTGCCGTTCGGTGAAGTGATTCATCGGGACAACCTGGCGTTGATCGGCAAGTAGGCAATATCACTCCGCCGATGCGATTATTCAGCGGCAGACGTAACTGAGCGAAATGAAAAAGGCAAACAAGTCATGACTTCAAGTTCCACGCGACCACAGATCCGAGCTGGCATGGTTGGGATGGGGATGATTTTCGACGAAACGTATCGACCTTTCTTCGAGAATGTGAAGTTACGAGGACTGTACGATCGTTCGTTTGGCGATGTCGATGTGCCACTCGTGGCCGTCGCATCGAAGACCGGGCAGCGGGCGGATCGGTATCAGAAGCAGGCAAAGTTGCTGGGGATTGAGTTCCAGAACTTTCGCGGTGACAGTGCCGTGCAGGACTTGCTCAACCAGGATTTGACGTTCGCCTGTGTTGCCACGCCTGACAATCGCCATTTTGAAGCCAGCAAAGCAATTTTGCAGGCAGGCGTGCATCTGCTGGTGGAAAAGCCGTCAGTGCTGTCGCTGCAGGAACTGGATGAACTTGTGGCATTGGCAAAAGAACGCGGCGTCCTGGCGCGGGTCGTGTATCACAAGCTGCTGGACCCGGACCACAAAAAGCTGCGGACGCTCGTGCATGACAACGTGCTGCAGCATGTGAACAATGGCTATTGTTCGCTGTTAGAGCCTAGACAGATTTCGGGGGCTCAGTTTTCCGAATGGATCACCGGTCGTAATCCGGGAACGTATGTCGCCGTCCACTATATTAAGCTCATCGACTTCACCTTTGGCGGGCGACTGAAGACAATCACCTGCACCGGCCAGCGGGGTATTGTCGGAGCGGCGGACGGCAACACATGGGACAGCGTGCAACTGCGGCTGATTTATGAATACGATTCCGGGCGCGAGGCTGCCTTTGACATTCATACGTCCTGGGTGACTCCTGACAATTTTCCCGGCTATGTGGAACAGGAAGTTCAGTTCCGCTTCGACAATGGCATCTGGAACGGACATTCCCGCAAACGCGGGGTTGAGGTCACAGTCGAGAATTTGACGCCAATCCGCATGAAGAACACGATCAATAATCACTACAACGGGACATTTTTCGAACCGTGGGGTGAGAGGACTCAACGCGGCTACGGTGTGGAAGTCATAGACCGTTTTGCAAGAGAAGTCGCATTTGTCGAACACGGCGGTTCTGCGACTGAGCGCGATGCGCGGCTGCAATCCGTGCGATCGCTGCATTATGCAGATCTTGCTGCTGATCGACAAATTGTGGCTGCAGTTCAGGCCATGGAAATGATTCTGGAGCAGCAGGCGGCCGGTTGTCCGGACTGCGTCATGCGTTATGACGGCCAGCGCTTACATCTTTTTAAGCCGTTGCCGGTGACGTAGGATGGACATTCCTGTCCGTCGGATGTCCCAATGACCCGGTTTTAGCCAACGGTATCGCGCGCCAGAAGAGTTGTGACCGCTGGGAGTTGTTTGGTAAGGTCTCGGACATGAATGTCCAAGGTACATAAGTCGCCGCTTTGGATCCCGTCAAACGCTTTCCTGCGTTTTTGCACGGAATGAGGTTCCGCTGTGTGTTTTGTCCGCACTGGTGAAATACGGGCAAGACGCCCTGTTGAGCGGAATTGCCTGGGTCTTCCGAAAGCGGGGAAAAAGCATCAGACAGAAGCCTGCAATATTGTGCCACGCAAGACTTTGCGACATCAGGTTTCCCTGCCCCAGTTTGCTGCAATAACTTGACCGGGAGTGATTACCGGATAGAATTGCGCGACGCCGGACGAGGAGTTCAGGAAGTAACTCCGGGCGTCGCAAAGTTAAGTTCCTCAGTGGTTGAGCGATGATGCTCCCACTGATTTCTATATGCCCTCTGGCTGCATCCCTCGACTCACAGCCGTTTCGGCTGCGCGGATCGTGGGTTGTTCCGCAGGGAAAGAATGAGTCGGCATCCGAAGGTTTGACGGATCACTCGATCGGAGTCCAATATGGTTCAGGGTTTTGGTGAAGACTTCAAGGAACTTGTTCGCTCCAGCACCAATATCGTGGATTTGGTATCGGATGTGGTGGCATTGAAACCGCTCCATGGCGGGAGGGACTTTGTTGGGTTGTGTCCGTTTCATGACGATAAGAATCCCTCGTTTCACGTCTATCCGGATCGCCAGTCGTATCGATGCTGGGTGTGTGATGCGGGCGGAGATTGTTTTCGCTGGGTGATGGAAATTGAACGAGTTCCCTTTCCGGAAGCGCTTGAATCATTGGCGCGGCGGGCGCGGCTGGAAGTTCCGAAACATTCAGGCAGCGGGGGATCCCGAGAAAATACAGGCAGGAAAACAGATTCGCTGGTTGTGGTCGAATGGGCCGTCAACCTGATGAATCAGACGTTGCGAACCGGACAGATGGCCGAGAACGCTCGGCAGTATGTCCTGAAACGAAAACTATCTGATGCAACAGTGAGCAATTTTAAGCTGGGTTATCACCCGGAGGACTGGAACTGGTTTCTTGAAAAAGCGCGCGGGAGGTTTACTCCGGCTCAACTTGTTTCTGCCGGGTTGATCCAGGAGCGGAACAACGGACCTGGATACTTTGATAATCTCGTTGGTCGTTTGGTGTTTCCGATTTTTGACGAACGGGGTCGTCCGGTGGCATTTGGAGGACGAGTGCTGCCGGGAGGCAACATCGAGAGTGATGCGAAATACTGGAACAGTGTTGAAAGTGCGATCTTTCAGAAACGTCGGATGTTGTTTGCTTTCGATCGAGCGCGGGAGGCCATTCGCAAGAGTAAAACAGCGATCATCGTGGAAGGCTACATGGACTGCATCGCCTGTCATCAGGCGGGCGTGACCAATGCCGTGGCGACTCTTGGGACGGCGATGACGGAAGAGCATGTGCGTTTCTTGCGGCGATTCGCAGAAAAAGTGGTGTTGGTTTATGACAGTGATGACGCAGGGCAACAGGCGGCAGAACGATCAATATCGCGATTTCTCGCCCAGGATCTGGATCTTCGCATTCTGAATGTGCCGTCAGGCAAGGACCCTGCGGATTACCTTGAAGCGCATACGGCACAGGAATTTTACAAGCTCATTGAATCGGCGGCTGAGGCGTGGGAATACAAATTGCAGGCAGTTCTGCGACGCACGGACTCACGTTCAGTAGCCGGGCGTCAGCAGATTCTCAATCACATGCTGGATTTCCTTGCGGAGTCGCAGGGACTGGCCGGAACTGTTCGTGAAGACATGATTCTTCGCAACGTCTGCTGGCGAGTTCAGGTCGACGAGCGCACGGCACGGCAACAACTGAACGAACTTAGAAACAAGACACAAAAAAAAGGTATGTTCCGTCGTGATGCCGACCGGCAGCCGATGGAATTGACTCCACGCATCGAGAACGCTGTGGAGCGAGCAGAACGGGAGATGCTGGAGATCATTCTGACATGTCCGGAAACCATCGACTTGATTCAGCACCATATTGGGGCGGATGATTTCGAAAATGTGCGACATCAGCGGCTGCTGGCGTTGTGCATCGATCTGTGGAAGGAAGACGGAGACCTTCCCGAATTGAGCCGTTTGATCATTGCCGCGGAATCAGATTCAGATCTTCTGAGTCTGATCAATGCGGTGGTGGATACGGCAGAAGAGAAGGGAATCTTCAGACTTATGACGGATCAGCCGAACCGTGATGAGCAAAACGTTACTTCGGTACCAGACCACCTGGAACGGGTCCTTGGGCCAATTCTGGAACGGCGAGAAAAACGACTGAACCTCGTGTCGAAACAACTTCTGTCTCAGTCGGCAAAGCCTGCGGGCGAATTCGACGACGAAGCAAAAGACGCGCTCCGCCGCCTTCAAAAATTCCGTCAAAGTCAAATGGGGCATCCTACTTCCATGAAGTAGGACGGTTGTCACCTGATGTGACAGTTTATGCGACGACAACACATCACAACCACACATCAATCGACAACGATTAAAACCACAGGAGCATAAACATGTATCGCCTTGATGAATCTCTTCGCCAGCTGATCGAAACCGGCCTGAAGCAGGGGCATTTGCTGTTTTCGCAGGTTAACGCTTTCTTACCTGACGAAGCCACCGATCCGCTGCAGTTGGACAATCTGATTACCTGTCTCGAAGAACTGAATATGGAGATCGTTGCCGATCCGGTAAAGGACGATGCAGGCGAACCGCTCGCGCTCCGCAAGAAACGTCGTCCGGAAATCCGGATCGACAGCGAAGATTCGTCTCGCGGCACGGAAGATCCGATTCGCATGTATCTGTCACAGATGGGCGAAATTCCGCTGTTGACACGCGAAGAAGAAATCTTCCTTGCGAAGCAGATTGAAGTTTCCCGCCGCCGCTTTCGCCGCGCGTTGCTGACCAGCGAATTTGCCTTGAACTTCTGTCACGAAACACTGATTAAGGTGCATCGCAGCGAGCTGCCGTTTGACCGCACAATCAAAGTATCGATGACAGAAAGCCTCGAGAAGGAACAGATCCTGGGTCGCATGCCGCTCAACCTGTCAACGATCGACAGCATGCGAAAAAGGGATCTGGAAGACTACGCGAAGCTGCGATCGCTTGAACTTTCCGCCGCTGAAAGGACTGAGGTGCATCAGCGTCTCAGCGAACGTCGCCGTCGTTGTGTAACGCTGCTGGAAGAGTTGAGTCTGCGGACCCAGCGACTGCAGCCATGCATGAAACGCATGGAACAGATTTCCAATCGGATGACAGAACTGTACGAACAGGTCAACAGCCTGCGTAATTTGTCATCGGCGGCAGACGAACGGCGCTGCCTGCAGAAGGAACTTGTCGATCTGATGGAATTAACGAAGGAGACCCCACAATCCATGGCGGCTCAGATGCTCACAATTCAACAGCGTCATGCCGAATATGACAAAGCGATGCGGGATCTGTCGGGGGGAAATCTGCGCCTTGTGGTTTCCATCGCCAAAAAGTACCGTAACCGCGGCATGACCTTTCTGGACCTGATTCAGGAAGGAAACACGGGGCTGATGCGGGCCGTCGATAAGTACGAATACCGTCGCGGGTACAAATTCTCGACGTACGCGACGTGGTGGATTCGTCAGGCCATCACACGAGCCATCGCGGACCAGGCACGCACGATCCGGGTTCCGGTGCATATGATCGAAACGATGACACGTCTGCGAGCCGCATCTCGAACACTCCTGCAGGACAATGGGCGCGAACCGACTGTCGAAGAAATGGCAGAACTCGCCGGCGTCCCGATGGAAGAAGCACGGCGTGTGATGCGGATTTCACGGCAACCGATCAGTCTCGACAAACCCATTGGCGAAAGTGATGACAGTGCGTTTGGCGACTTCCTCGAAGACCGCAGCACAGACAGCCCGGTGAGCAACGCCGCATCAGAAATGCTCAAGGACAAAATCGACACAGTCCTGAAGACTTTGACATACCGTGAACGCGAAATCATTAAGCTGCGTTACGGCCTGGGAGACGGCTATACGTACACGCTGGAAGAAGTGGGGCGGATTTTCAAGGTCACTCGGGAACGCGTTCGCCAGATCGAAGCAAAGGCCGTCAGAAAGCTTCAGCATCCGGTGCGCAGCCGACAATTGCAGGGCTTTCTGGAAGGACTTGCAGCCGTCGGCGGACATTAGCAGTTCGGATGCGGACTCTCTGTTGTTTACAATTCTTCGCCGCCGGTGACGTTCAGAATTTCGCCGGTGATGAAATTGGAATCAAGCAGAAAGTTGACCGCATCAACCAGTGCTTTGGGAGACCCCGTACGTTTGAGTGGAATGGATGTGATGGCACGCTGCTCGTGCCAGTTTGTGCGATCTTCCGGAGGAAGAATCGCTCCGGGAGCGACGCCATTGACCTGAATGAGCGGCGCGAGTTGCAGGGCCAGTGATTTCGTCACGCTCGACAGCGCGGCCTTTGTCGCGGTATAGACCAGATGATCAGCACCCGGACGTTGCGCGCGCCAGTCAAGGATATTGATGATGTGGCCGCGCTGGCCTTCACCAAGTTGTCGAATGAACTGCTGAGCCAGGAAGATGGGGGCGAGCAGATTTACGGATATGTGAACATTGCAGTGGTATAAATCAACCCACGGCAAAGCGCGGTTTTGAAACACGGCGGCACTGTTAATGAGCGTCGTCACTTCACCAAGTTCAGCGGCCGCTTCAAACACGGCCATCGCGGCTGCACGCGGGTCTCGCAGATCCGCACTGACGGCAATTGCCGCGCCGCCCTGACTGCGAATTCGGTTCACCAGCACGTTGGCTTCAACGGTGGACGTTCCGTGATGCACAACGACGGCAAGTCCGCGTTCAGCCATTGCCAGAGCAATCTCGCGCCCTACGCGGCGGGCTGCACCGGTCACAACGGCGACGGGCTTGTCAGAGAGGGATTTCTTTGAGCGGACTGGTTTTGGAGTTGCCGCGGCGTCCACAGCGGCTGAAGAGGAATCCGTCTCTTCGTGCGACGTGACCATATCAACCGTCGAGTCTTCACACTCGGGCATCTCATCGTCTGGCGGATCGGTGGATATGGTCATCAGGTGAAACGGCAAATTCGAATCCGGGAATGTATGCTGCGGGTACAGGCAAGATAGTCATTGTTCATGCTCCACGCTATTCGACGTGGAGCCTGGTTGTCCCGTACACAACCTCCGCCAGCCAAAACGGGAACTGCAGCTACTGTTCCGTCGACTCTCTGCGATTCCCGTCGCCCGAATATCGATCGCCTGCGAGCCCCGCAGTGCGGGCGTGACATCATTCGATGGCGAACCGAATTGATCACGAACCGCGGATGGTCGCTAATTGCTGATTGCGGGCTGAGACACAGTCTGGACGCGCAGGAGGCGACCGACGGGTCGGCGGAGATCGACGACGACAGGTTGCATCGTTTGAGCGGTGGCGACATTGCCGGCGGCGTCTCGCGCGAGCAGGCGGAAATACAGCTGCGTCGGCGTGCCGGGCCGCACGCCCCACTGATATCCACTTTGGTCAAATTGCCAGTCGAATACCGGAGTCCACGGGCCGTTCGGCGCAGCGGCGTATTCAAGTCGTACAGGAGTGCTGGCGGGATTCAGTTCACGGACTTGCCAGGACAGCTGAATCGTGCCAAAGCCGTCGGTTCGCATAACTGGCTGAGCCAGCTCAATCGCGGGCAGACTTTCATCCACAGTCACGACCATTTCCGGGGCCTGACCCGGCTGAGGCGCATCGTCGGCAAAACCAAGTCCATTGCGTACGCGTACGGCAAACCCAAACGTGCCTTCACCGCGTGTATCGATCAGAACCGGACTGTGGACATCGTCGTCATTGCCGTAAGTGAACCAATGTTGCCCGCCGTCTTCCGTGACGAAAAGTTCCACGGCGCTCACCCCGGACGGCCCCACATCGTCAACCTGATATTCAAGGTCAAATATATGATGATTCACAACCTGAGCGCCCGCGGCTGACTGGTACGATGCTTCTTTCATCGGTGTCGATGCTGGCAACCCAGTGGACACAGAGGCACTGGTCGCGTATGTGGGTTGTGGCGGCACGAATCCGCTGGATGCGTGACCGGACTGAATCTGGGACGAACCACCAGCAGCCGGGATCACGTCGGCAACGGACGAAGGGCTGGAAGTGGATGGAATGGCGAGGCTGTTTGAATCGAGCATCGAATTGTCAGCGGGCGGTTTCAGACCGGGAAACGGTGACGGTCCGAGTGGCACCCCGACAGACGGGGAAAACTGATTTCCTGGAACCACAATTGCTGTCTGCCCTGCCGCACGCAACACCAGCTGGGCTGACGTTTCGCCCTGATTGCCGGCTGCGTCCTGTACGGCAGATCGCACGGAAACAACTGACCCCGCAGGCGCCTGCACCGATGCCTGACCACTGGCGGCAGCGGTGAGTGGCACGGGTTTCCAGCGTCCGTCGGTGCCATCGGCAAATTCGATCATGAGAGTTTGCGGAACGATGGCCGCGTCTTTGGTGATCCAGTTAATGAGTACCTGACCATTGCCTGCATCCAGGAGATCCAACCGAATGTCCGGTGCAACGGTATCGACCACAACATCCAGTTCGGGATCGCTGCCCTGAATGGCCTGCTGCAGATTTCCCTGAGCATCGGTGGTGCGGATGGCAAAAGAATAGCGCCCGTCGCGAGGGGCCGAAAACGTAAAGCTGCTGCTTGCGGCCGGAACGGTATTCAGTTTTTCCCAGCTGCGGCCGCCATCCTGCGAACCAAACAGAACAGCGAAGCCTTCGGGCCGCTGGCCGGGGTCTGTTTCGATATCGAATGGAATTTCAAAGCGGCCGACATTTGTGATCAGCGGCTCTTCCGCCGCAACACAGACGGGAATCGCGACCGCTGCCGCGCCGGCTGTCAACACGAGAAAGGCCGATTGATCGAGTCCGCGTCGGACAGATTTCAGAAACTTCAGCATGGTCATCCCTGCGTTCTCCCGCTGGATGTCGTAACAACTGCCCCCTGACAGCGCGCAGAATTGATCCGCGCAGCTTCACACTTCGGTCTATCGGAAATCGGGATTTGAAGACTTAAATGCAATGTTACGGCAGAGCCGACAGCAGTGATTGCAGGATGCAACAACAACCCAAGTTGCCTGCTGTCACACGCAACCAGCGAGAACTGCCGGTTAACGCGGCCTCCGATGATGCACAACACATTCCAGAGGATTTGCTCCTGCGTAAAGTCGTCCATCGTACTCACTGAGTAACTCCAAGGGATCGCATTTTCTGTTGCAGACTTTGGCGGTGAATTCCCAGTCGGCGAGCTGCGGCGCTGATGTTGCCATCGTCCTGTTTTAATGCCCGCTCGATTGCGACGCGATCGAAATCATCCAGCAGAAGATTACGAGCCTCAGTGAGCGGCAGATCCAGGTAGCGATCAAAGCTATCCGTTGATTCTGCGTGTTTCTGAATCGCCAGTCCCAGATCGCCGGGCAGAATTCGCGTGGATTCCGACATCGCCACCGCAGAAAGCACGCGTTGTTTGAGTTCTCGCACATTGCCGGGCCAGGAGTGCTGGAGCAGGCATTGAATCGTGTCACTGGAAAATAAGTGGTCGCTCCCCAGAAACTCATTCGCCAGCAGCAGGATATCCTCCTGACGACTGCGCAGTGGCGGGATCGACAATTCGATACCTCGCAGACGATAGTACAAATCCTGCCGGAAGTTTTTTTCCGTGATCGCCGCTTCCAGGTCCTGATGCGTCGCACTAATGACGCGGACATCGACAGCGATCAGTTCTTCGCTGCCGACCGGCTGGACGACATTTTCCTGCAGTACGCGCAACAACCGCGTCTGGACAGCAGGTGGCATGTCGCCGATTTCATCCAGAAACAACGTGCCTCCATCCGCCTGTCGAAATACGCCTTCCCGCGCGCGATCTGCGCCCGTAAACGCCCCTTTGACGTGCCCGAACAACTCGCTTTCGATGAGCGATTCCGCAATGGCGGCTGTGTTGACAGCGACGAAACATCCGCTGGCGCGAATGCTCCGAGAGTGCAGTTCGCGAGCAACAAGCTCTTTGCCCGTCCCGCTCTCACCGCGAATCAGTACCGGAAGCGTGGTTTTTGCAGCGCGTTCGATCTGACTGAACAATTTCAGCATTGGTCGGCTGATGCCCCGTAAAGGTCCCAGCCCTGATTCGTCGGCGAGTTGCAGTTGAAGTTGAGCCACTTTTTGCTGAAGTTGAACACGACCTTCAGAACGTCGCACAATGGACCGAAGGTGATCGACATCGTAAGGTTTGGACAGAAAATCTGACGCGCCGCAGCGGATGCATGCGACTGCCGTTTCGACAGTGTCACTGGCGGTGATGACGATGATTTCGGGTGTGGACGGTAAGTTCAGCGTTTGCAGCTCTGAGAGGACAGACAGTCCGTCACATTGCGGCATATTCAGGTCCAGCAGGACAAGGTCCGGAGCATGGTCACGTATCAAAACAATCGCATCATTGCCGTTCGCTGCTTCAAGGATCGTGCGCCCCTCAGCTCGCACAGCTTTTGCCATGCCATAGCGAGCAGCGTGTTCGTCATCAACGATGAGCAGTTTCATTGAGGCCGGGGCCTTGATACAGGATGGGACAGGTGGTCGATGAGAGATTGAAACGCCAGATCCTGCGACGTTCAGGATTGCCCAGTTTCACCAAGTGACCTGATTTTGGGTAAGGTTTTTGGAGTTCATTGTATTTTCTGTTTGCCAGAGCCGCTGGATTCCGATGCGATGCACGGGAGAGAGCAGTTTATATGCGCGGTGAGTTCGCGCCTTTGGGTGGCGAAGGCACTGTCTGCGGAAACAAATGGTGTTTCGCTTGAATTTGCCGTTGCGGTCGGGGGGTTCAGGCACCCATGATATTGTGATTTTGGTGAGGAAACGTGGCAATTCGGCCACTATTGCGTTAGAAGTCCGGCTTTTTTACGTCAATTGCTTCTGAGTCGTGTGGTTTTCCGTGAGAATCGATTCCCAACAACTTTGATCTTGCGCTTATCAGATCGATCACGTTGCAGATGGCAGCGGATCGGACTGCGATAATGAAGAACGCTGAATACCTGTTGCGATTGCCTCCCCAGGGATTCATTGCACGATTTGAAATTGGTAAAGTTTCCAGGTCCGGTCAAGCGCTTGGAACCTGCCTTTGGTTCGTTATTGGCCTTGAATTCGTAATCGTTGAGCTTTATCCGTCCCCACGCAGCACGTTTTGATCCTGATCGTTCGAAATGTGCGATGGAATGATTAGATTTCTCTGAACAAGGTTCTGCTACCCATGTCACGACGCCCTTCCCGTACGAATGCGATTGTTGCTGCACTGAAATCGATGTTTGGAGGACAGGTAGCGCTGAACGGAGCAGTTCGATGTGGGAGAAACATCAGACAAAATCGTTCTCAACGTTGTGCGGTGCAGTCGGAGGTCTGTGAAAGCCGGGTTTTACTTTCAGCGCAGTACGTGGCCAGTCATGTGCTTTTGGGACTGGACAGTGCGATTGCGACGCCGGAACAGCTGCAGACGGGGATCCTCAGCGTGATTGAGGGATCACAGATGAAACCGCTGGGAGACTACGGTACTTTTCTCGTGACGTTGCCTGCGGGTGTGGATGCCCTGGATGCAATCGAAAGCCTGCGAAACTATCCGGGCATCAAGTACCTTGAGCCGGATTGGACTATGCAGCTTTCGGCGACCCCGAATGACCCGAATTACAATCGCATGTGGGCGATGGAAAATACCGGACAGCCCGTGAATGGTGTGTCCGGTATCCCGGATGCCGACATAGACGCGAACCTCGCTTGGGACATAGCGACGGGGAGTCTAGGTGTGCTGGTCGCCGTCATCGACAGCGGGATTGATTACCGGCATCCTGACCTTGCGGCCAACATGTGGACAAATCCGGGGGAAATTGCAGGAAACGGGGTCGATGATGACAGCAACGGATATATTGACGACATCAATGGATATGACTTCATTAACGGCGATTCCGATCCAACGGACGGTCTCGGACACGGAACGCACGTCGCCGGAACAATTGGTGCTGTCGGGAACAATGGCATCGGGACGGTCGGAGTCAATTGGGATGTCTCGTTGATGGCCCTTAAGATTTTCACTGATGCGGGCTTCGGAACCTTCGCGGCGGCGACAGAGGCTCTCAATTATGCGGTCGCCATGGGTGCCGTAGTGTCCAATAACAGCTATGGTGGTGGATTCCGGTCATTGGCATTTGAAAATGCCATTATCAATGCGCAGTCGAAGAATCACATCTTTGTTGCTGCCGCCGGAAATTCTTCAAACAACAACGACTTGGTTCCATCCTATCCCGCTAGCTTTCCACAGGACAATGTGATTGCTGTTGCGGCGACCGAACAGAGCGATCAGCTTGCCGGCTTTTCCCACTTTGGCGTCGTCAGCGTGGATATCGGTGCTCCTGGTGTCAATATCTGGAGTACGACTCCGACCGGAGGATCCGGACTTTACGGCCCGTCCTACGACTTCAGTAACGGCACTTCGATGGCGGCACCGGCTGTTGCCGGAGCGGTGGCACTGCTAAAAAGTCTGGCCCCCGCAGCACCATACACACTCATTACGCAGGCCCTGTACGTCGGCTCCGACAAGATCGCTTCCATGAACGGAATCGTGTCGTCCGGAGGCAGGCTCAATGTGAATAATTCCCTGAGACAATTGAGTGTTGCGACGATCTCCGTTTCACCCGGGTCGGTGCGCGAGGATGCAGGAGCTGGCCAAGCAACCCTGACAATCACCAAGCGGGCATTTCCCGCCAATCA
>JANOUN010001265.1:0-5092 GCA_031416875.1 Planctomycetota bacterium
CAAGCCTGTACTGCTGCGAACGGAACTTGTGCGAAGTCAATGCCTGGTTTTTTGGTAGGCCGGACCAAGCGCAGCGCAGGTCCGGCAACTAGCCAGACACCAGCCGGAACTGCGCTGCGCTTGGTCCGGCCTACAGACTCAACCCGAATTCTGAGTCCTGACAACGCACTACCCGTGCAGCGTGCCTTTGGAACTGGGAATGCCAGGCTGCCGCGGATCGATGCTCACAGCCATACGAAGCGCGCGGGCCGTCGATTTGAAAATGGCTTCGGCCACGTGATGACTGTTTGAACCGTGATGCAGCAGTAAGTGCAGATTCATCAAGGCGTTGCTGGAGACAGCCGTCCAGAATTCCTGAACCAACTGCGTATCAAATTCGCCGATCTTTTCTGTCAGAAACTTCACGTGGTACACGAACGCCATCCGGCCACTCAGATCGACTGCGGAAGTGACCAGTGTTTCTTCCATCGGCAAGATCGAATGTCCGTAGCGGTAAATTCCCTGCTTCTCGCCCACCGCCTGATTCAGGCAGCGTCCCAGACAGATTCCGACATCTTCCACGGTGTGATGGTGATCCACCTGCAGATCACCAACGGCTTTCACTGTCAGATCAAACAACCCGTGTCGCGCAAACAGGGTCAGCATGTGATCGAAGAAACCAACGCCGGTCGAAATCTCCGACTTGCCGCTGCCGTCCAGGTTGATCGACAGTTCAATCTGAGTTTCCGCAGTGTTGCGCGTGACGGATGCGTTACGAGTCATTGTAGGGGGATCTAATTGATTTGGATTAAAGACTGTCGGGATGTGTCCTGTGAGCGTGGGATAAGCTTCCAGCTTGTCGTCCGTGAATGACAAGCTGGAAGCTTATCCCACGTTCAATCTTGCGCTGCGAACGCCCAGAATCGACCGGAAGTCGATCCGGCATTCCATTCTGAGCCAGGCTTGATGCGGCACGTCCCTCATATCCGGCATGACCGCGATTGTCACGAGACACTTTGGACGACATCGGCCATCACTTCGAGCACTCGGTCAATTTCGGAGTCGGTTCCGATCGTGATCCGCAGCCCGTCCAGGGTCCCGCCGTCAGGCAGAGCATCCGGAAATTTCATGTAGCGAATCAGGATTTTTCGCTGCTTGAGCTGTTCATAGAGTTCCCGATGCTTACCGGTTGCGTGAGTTGTCCACAGGAAATTTGCCTCGCTTGGATGGACTCGATATCCATACGCCGGCAACGCGGTCGCCAGACGATCTCGCGTGGCCAGAATCTTCGCCCGATTCTGCAGCATCCAGTCCTGATCTTCCAGGGCCGCCGTGGCCGCGGCGATCGCGACGGAATCGCAGTTGTAGCTGTCCTTCACCTTTTGCATTCCGGTGATCAGATCCGGATGAGCGATTGCAAATCCGAATCGAATGCCTGCCAGGCTATAAGACTTGCTGAATGTCCGCGTGACGATGAGGCGACCGTCGAAAAGATCGTTGTGAAGCAGTTCACCGCGATGAGGTACGCGGCAGAAATCCCCGTAGGCTTCGTCCAGCACCAGGACGCCACGCTCAGGCAGCAGTTGGCTGAGTTGTTCCGCCGACCAGACGTTCCCGGTGGGCGAGTTCGGACTGGGCACATAAAACACGCGGACATTTTTCCGCAGTCGCGCGGCGTCGGCAGGATTCCATTGCCAGTCAGAATTCAGATTCAGCCGCACGACGCTGCAGCCCTGAATCTGGGCCAGCGATTCGTAAAGTACGTAGCTGGGATACGGATACGCGATCGTTTCCTCGGCGTCGCAGAATGAACGCGTGATCACGGTGAGGTTTTCATCACTGCCGTTGGCTGGCAGGATCCAGTCGGGATCGACATGGAACAGCTTTGCGGCGACCTTGCGAAATCCGGTCGCGTGCGGATCGGGATAAACATTCAGTCGTCCTTCCGCAGCGCGGCGAATGGCATCGACAACTTTGGGAGACGGCGGATACGGATTTTCGTTGGTATTCAGTTTGACCCAACCGCTTTCCTGCGGCTGTTCACCAGGTGCATAGCCAGCCATACGATCAACAGCCGGACGAAAGATCGAAGTCATGGGACGTATTTCGGTGAAAGTGATTTGGGGTAGGCCGGACCAAGCGGAGCGCCGTTCCGGCACCTGGCCGAACTGCCGGAACGGCGCTTCGCTTGGTCCGGCCTACAAATTCAACCCCAATTCGCTGCCTTGACAAAACACCATGCCATGCATTCAAGTAGCCATGCAACCAGGTCTTCGACCACGGGTCATACGAGAAAAGTGTGCGGGCTCTTGAAGTCCAGCGAAAGTATAGCGAACCACCCTCCGGAGGCTGGTCTTCACAGGGGAAGCGGTAAAAATAGGAATGAAATGCAGGACTGACGATGTTTGAGACACCAGATTCCGCACACTGTTCAGGACAGGAATTCGTCCGTGGAAGATTTCATCGGGAAACACGTCGTGGTCGATGTGGAAGCACCATTTGTCTATCTGGGACGCCTGCATGCGATTCACGACAAGACGCTCGTCTTAAAAGGCGTTGACGTGCACGACCTGCGAGATTCCACCACGACCCGCGAAGTCTACGTCCGCGAATCCCGAGTCCACGGCATTCAGCCCAACCGCAAAACCGTTCACATTAGACTCGAAAAAGTAGTCAGCATCTCGCCGCTGGAAGATGTGATTGAGTAGTTCGACTGTCCCGGATTCACGACCAGGAGCAGGAAATCCGGGCAGCGCTCCGGGAGCGTACACGTTCCTTCCGCGTGCAAATGTTTTGTGCGAAGTCGTCTGTTTTGAGAGCGGATTTCACAGTCTGGCGTTGACGGAGCGAATTCAAATTGAATCCAGAAAATCAAAAGCGTCATCCGGAACGCTCATCCCACCCTGCAATGCCAAATTGGTCTATACGGCGCGTGGTTGAGGATGGCCCATTCGTTTAACCGCGTGGGCATCGCCCCGCGCTTCGGAATCGATCCAGCGGGACGCTGCTCAGCGCGGCCCGCTGGGCACGCGGTTAAACAAGCCAATGTCAACCGGGTGCGGAATAACATGGCTCAGGCAAGATGAATCCTGCCAGCGTGGCTCGTGAAAGCTGGATGGTTACCCGATTCGTGTCGAGCGAATCATAAGTTGTCGGACTCACGGGTGAAGCCGGTTCGGTCTGTCCGCGCTTGTGACGGTCTTCGTTTCGATCCTGACTTACAACGTTTGGAGGACTCCGACCGAGGTCGGGCGACACGATGTGGTGGGTGTCAGTGCAAGTCCTTCTCAAAACGCCGCAACAGTCCCTCGAGAAGGCCTGTCTCATAGGTTTGTGGGAAGTGCCGAATGTGGAAAGTGTCACACCAGACAGCATGAATCGTATTTGCTGTCAGCACACAGCCGGGCAATGTCGTTGGTGAATCCCGATTCGGAACCACCTGACGACGCGTTTCGCCATGCTCCGTCCGGACGTGAATATCAGGTCCAGCGACAAGATGACTGAGCCGAGTTCGACTTTGTATCTCCAGAAATGCATGGAGTGTCATACGATCGATGATTGCGGATTGCCCACCACGGAAAGATTGCTGCAGGAACCAGCGGATAACTGTATGACGTGCCATATGCCGCAGGTCGCAACTGACATTCCTCACATTGCCTTCACGCACCACCGAATTGGAATTCACAAAAAAACAGCATCTGATCGCCCGGTCAGTCCGGCATCGGGGCAACTGATTCCTTTCGGGGATGTCTCACAGTTGTCGGAAGTCGCGCGCCAAAGAGGCCTCGGTCTGGCATACGTCGAAGTCGCTGAGAAGCAGTCGAATCCTGACCGCGCTGCTAAGTACCGCAACAGAGCCAGTCAAATCCTGAAAGGCGTCGCTGAAACGCAGGACGCGAACGCCGATGGAGACGTTTTCGCTGCGATTGCGCGTTTTGCGTGGGATGAGCAAAAGCCTGCAGACGCACTTGAAAACGTATCACGTGCCATGAACAGTCCGTTTATCTCGGACGGAGCCAGAGTGAACAGTCTGTTGATTGCAGGTGACAGCTATCTGCAGCTGAGGGATTCTGAAAATGCGATTCCGCAACTCGAACGATTGGTTAAGCTGCGAAGGCGTTCACAGGACTGGCTCCTGCTGGGGATCGCTCGATATCAATGTGGCCAGAAGGCGACAGGAATTAGCGCAGTCCAGCACGCAGTTGAGATCCAGCCGTTTCGGGCTGACTTGCACATCACTCTCGCAGAGTTGTTCAAAGACTCAGGCAAAAACGATGAGTCCGACATTCATCGGCGCTTGGCAGCATGGCTGAATGCGCAACCCTGATGCGTTACGATGTCGAACAGCCGCTGTTTATCAAACGGCGCAAAACAAAAAAGAGGCATGTCGACTTATTGGACGTCAACATGCCTCAATGCTTTTCAATCCTGCCATTTGCAATTCTGCGGCAGACGTCAGCTGACTTTCATCGCAGCTCCCAGAATCTGCGAGGTGCTCGGACGCATAATGCGGTCGTCCACGAGTTCGCCTTTCTGCAGAGTTGCGCGGATGTCTTTGCCGCTGATGGACCACGGTTTTTCGTCTTTGTGCCGTTCCATCAGATCGACGCGACCAGCGGACTCATAGTAGGCTGCGAAGCCGACGTTGACGGTCTTGATCTTCAGATCGCCGCCGAGCTTCTTGAAGATTTCCTGAGCGTCGAAGTCGCCCCAGATGGATTCGCCGTTGGCGAACGGCGCGTCGGCGTGCTTGCGTCCGATGACCAGATGCGTGTAGCCCATGTTCTGGCGATAGATGCCGTGCATCACAGCTTCCTTGGGTCCACCGTAGAACATTTTGATGTCCAGACCCAGCAGGACCACGCGATCCGGCACCGATTCTTTCCGAGGGCCCCACAGGCTGGCATCGCTGTCGCCGTCGCCCAGGGAGCGGTCGGTGATCAGTTTTTCATACGTCTGCATGCGAATCTCAGCGTTTACATCGTCGCCTTTGACTTCGCCAATCAGGGGATTCAAACAGGCACCGGCATTCAACCCCTGCTGCAGCAGAGTTTCGAGGCCGTACACAAGTGCGTACTCATGGGCACGATGCAGCGGGTTGCGTGTCTGGAAT
>JANOUN010001266.1:0-2518 GCA_031416875.1 Planctomycetota bacterium
TGCATGGCGAACCTGTCGCTGCGCAGACGCTGGCCAATCTGATCACGAAGCAACTCGGATGGTCTGCGGAGATCGCGAAAGACGCATCGACGGTGAACCTCTGAGGCGATGACTGCCTCCGTAATTCACCTGGGGAGATTATGGCTCGGGCTCAGGAACCGGGGCTGGATGGGGTCGCAGTGCGTAATGACTGGCAACCGGTGTCGGGCATCCGCAATAGCTTCGCCAGGGAAGCGGAGTCTCGGAACGGGAGTCGTACGGTATACGACCGCACGGACAGGCATGGTATGCCTGCGCGCAGCCAGCGAGCGAGATGATCAGGATCAATCCGATTTGCAGAAACATTGGGCGGGTCTGATTTCGCATCGCGGTTTTCCAGTAACTTTTAGGTTCGATTCTTCATCAACGCAGCAACCTCTGAAATACGTACCGACTCAGCATCGCCAGGATCCGGCCAATGACGTGGAATTAATGAGCGAGGTGTTGATTTAATACCAACCCGAAGCGCCAGCGAGGCAGAAACGGCTGAATTCCTCGCTGGCGCTTCGGGTTGGTATGATCATGAGCCCCAAAAATCACTAAATCAACAGACCGCTAGCGCCGTGCCGCTCACGGGGAATCGCGTTAAATCCACGTCATTGAGGATCCGGCTGCCGTGATTCAGTTTCGCGCACTGCCTCAGTTTCTTTTATGATCTCAGTCGGAATCGTTCCGCCCACAACGCGTTCCAGTGTGCTGAGTGTCTGACGCAGCTGACTTTCCTGCTGACTGAGCATCACGCGAAATTTCAATAGTTGCCGCCAGTTATCAACCAGTTGCAGAAAGTCCGTCTGCCCGACTCGATACGCTTCAAGCGAGACTTCGAGTGTCTCTTCCGACCTGGGAATAATCTCGTTCCGAAACAATTCCGCCAAATCACGCTGGCTGAGAGCCTGCGTAAACAGGTCTTTGATGTCTGCCTGAGTCCGGTCTTTCAGTTCGTCATAGTCACGGGCACTGGCGACGGCTTCTGCTTCCGCTTCGCGAACTCCGGCCTGCAGCTTCTTGCGGTACAGGGGCACATTCACCTGAGCACCGATATTGAACATCGATACGCCGTCTGCTGTCGGCGACAAGGCCTGCGAGGTGGTCATGCCTCCCAACATGGTGCTGAGAGTTACGTCAGGAAAATACTGCAATCGTGCCAGTTCGACCTTTTGCCGATTGCGACGGACTGCCGCCAGTTGCGCACGCAGTTCGGGTCGCGCGGCAATCGCCTGCTGGTACAGTCGATCGATATTCTCCGGGATCTCCTGTTCGGACCACTCTTCGATGGCCTCTAACTGCGTTTCCGGAGAGACATGCAGCAATTGAGCCAGACGGGCGCGTGTGCTTTGCAGCTGCTGTCGCAATTGAATGAGTTCCGATTCCAGACTGGAGACTTCCACCTGTGCGCGCAGCACGTCCTGCTGACTGACCGTACCCGTGGTGTAACGGATCTCGGCGATCTCGCTGAATTCCAGCATGAGATCGCGACTCTGTTCCGTTGTGTGAATCGTCTGTTGCAGATACGACAGAGCATAGTAAGATTTTTTTACCTGTTCGACGATTTCCAGTTCTGCCGAGACCAGTTCGGCACGAGCCACATCCGTGCCCGCTGCGGCCACGCACGCCCGCGTTTCCAGTTTGCCCATCCATGGAATTGTTTGAGATGCCATCACGTTGGCCGTCGATCGTCCGCCAGCTGTTTGCAGCGTGTATGGAGAAAATGGATACCCGTTCACACCCAGCATCGGGTCATCCAGACTTGCGGCTTGTGCAATCCGATTGCCGGACGCTTCCACGCGTTTGCTCGCGGCCTGAATACGCGGATTCTGCGCCAGCGCGAAGATGACGTATTCATCGACGGTATGCGGTCCCGACAAATCAGCAACCACAGGTGCCGCAGCCGCCATTGCTGGTTGAGCATCCACCTTCGAATGTGCAACGTCCGACTGCAGCCGTGCATAATCCGGAGTGCGCATTGTCCGCGCAGATTGACACCCGCCAGCAATCAGCAGAGTGATCACAATAACGATTGAAAGGGATCGGGAGGTGAACGGAGACATGACGTGCTCCCGACAGCCAAAATCTCGCCGCTGATGCGTCTCAAACTGACTGCACTTCTGCTGGGTGGTCGACCTGAAACCGGAAGTTGCGAACGATTGACAGGTTCGCGTTCCTCGGTGTTATCGGAAAACACGGGAAAAGCAGATGAGTCTGCCTGTGGTAAACCTTCCAGAAACCCCTGTCTTCCCATTTTAACGGAACGCCCAAACCACAAGCAGCGCTGGCCTCATGACTTGTCTACGAGACGATTCTCCTCCGGCAACTTCACCACGGTTCGACCAAACTTGAAGAAGAGTGCAGGTGTCACAAGTTGATCCAGAATCGTTGACGTCATCATCCCGCCAAACACAACCAGAGCCAGCGGGTAGAGTATCTCTTTGCCGGTTTGCCCGGCTCCAAACAGTAGCGGTAGCAGCCCGATAAAGCTGGT
>JANOUN010001267.1:0-1643 GCA_031416875.1 Planctomycetota bacterium
CAGTTCCGGCAGGTGTCTGGCAATTGCCGGAACGGCGCTGCGCTTGGTCCGGCCTACAGGCTTTTTTCCAAGCTCTGATGCCGAATAGCAACAGTGTGAATGACAGGTTCACCGAATGACAGGGGGCTGCGTGCCGAGTGAATTATCATACTGCATCGGATATCTTGGCGCCGATTGGTGGGGCAGTGATGCCCGCGCTCTGGCGACGGAACTGCGGTCGCAGGGGCATTTGCTGGTCGAACGTCATTACGAAGACTATTTTTCCACAAAATGGCAAAGCTTTTCGCTGCGGGCATTTCGCCGCCTGTGTCGCCCCCTGATGGCGGCCGAATACAATCGCGCCGTTTGTGAATTGCTGGACATCGGTGCTCTGGATTTTTTGCTGGCGTTTAAAGGGATGCTGCTGGACGAATCAACGCTGCTGAAGTTTCGAAAAATCGGCAAGCCCTGCTATTGCGTTTACCCCGACGTCAGCTATCGGGATCATGGAGAAAATATCTGGAAATGCCTGCCGCACTATGACTGTGTCTTTACAACAAAGTCTTATCACCTTGAAGATCCGGAGTTGGTGAAGCGCGTTCGCAGTCTGCAGTATGTTCCTCATGGATTTGACCCGGAGGTGCATCGGCCTGTGCAGCTCACGGCCAGACTCAACAGTTACTACGGCTGTGATGTTTCGTTTGTGGGCGTGTGGTCACCGAAGAAAGAACAGATTTTGTCCGCTGTGATTGATGCGTTGCCACACCTGGATCTCAGGATCTGGGGCCCGTTCTGGAATCTGGCGAAAGACTCTGTTCAGCGTTGCTGGCAGAAGCGAAGTGCTTATGGCGATGAGCTGGCGGCGATTTGTTCCTGTTCAAAAATCAATCTGGGGCTGCTGAGCGAGGCAGGGCAGGGCACGGTGGAAGGGGACCGGACGACGGCCAGAACCTGGCAGATTCCGGCCTGCGGTGGTTTTCTGCTTCATGAAGACACAAACGAACTAAGAGCCGCATTTGTTGCAGGCGAAGAGGCGGCGGTATTTTCCAGTAACGCGGATCTGGTATCAGGGATCAGTCAGTATCTGCACGACTCCGAAGGACGAGAACGGATTCGGCTTGCCGGTCAGAAACGCTGTCGGACGTCGCAGTATTCGTATCGTTCTGCAGCGGATCGGGTACTGACGTTTCATCGGGATCGGTATCCGTCGCCATGATTCTGATGTACCATCATGTGTGCCCGTTGCACGAGATTCCTCCTGTGAATCAGCAGGCTCGCCTTGAAGGGTGGCAATACAATATCACACCTGCCGCGTTTGAATGGCAGTTGCGAAAAATCGCCAGTCGCGGCTTTCGGTATGTGACATTTGAAGAGTATCTGGCGGAATTCAGCCACGACAGACGAAATTCCGGACACCTTGCTACAGTGACCTTTGATGATGGTTGGCTTGACAATTTCGATTATGCGTTCCCGATCCTGCAGGCGAATGCGATTCCCGCGACGTTCTTCATCGTATCAGGTGAAATGGAGGGCGTCGCCGGTGATCGCCGCATGACGCCCGACCAACTGTGCCGATTGAAGTCTGAAGGGATGACCATCGGGGCTCATACGCGGACTCATCCAAATCTTGCGCTGCTCAGCAGTTTGTCGCTTGCTGATGAATT